>JAYYRS010000613.1:0-3205 GCA_036126975.1 Myxococcota bacterium | reverse complement strand
CCCCTGCAGGAGCCCGCATGTCCCGCCTGTTCCTTGCGCTCGCCCTGCTGTTCCCGCCGGCCGTGTCCGAGGCAGCCGGCGGGCGGGCTCCCGTGGTCGACCCCACTGCGCGGGCCGCGGCGGCCCGCGTCTCCTCCCTGGCGGACACCGACCCCGTCGCCCGGCTCAACATGGTTCTTGAAGCGGCCAAGCTGGATGAAGCGTCCCTCTTTGCGCTGGCCGGGACCCATCCGAGCATTGTCGAGCACCTCACCGACCCCCACATCAAGGCGACGGTCGACTACATCCGTGCCCTGCCCGCGACCGAGCTCCACAAGCTGCGCCGCGGGGAGACCGTCATTCGCGACTTCGAGCACCTGCGGGCGGACGAGAAGAAGCGGGCCCTCCGTCTCGCGGAGCGGATGAACTTCCCGAAGTACAAGGAGAAGAAGCTGCGGAGCATCCGTCTCGGCCCGCTCGAAGCGCGCATCTTTCGCGTGGAGATCACCTACCAACACCGCAAGACGAAGCTTTTCAGCGAAGACATCGAGCTGTGCTGGCCATCGACGCCGGAGCGCGAGGAGGGCACCCGGGATCGCCTCGCCAAGCACTTTGGGGCGCGTCCCTCTCGGGCATCCGGCAGCACCGGGACGCCACTGCCACTCGAGGATGGTTCCTTCGAGGAGGAGGGCACCCTCGGTGGGCGCTGGGACCTCGGCGAAGGCGTGGTGCTCGGGACAGAACTGCCTGTGGCCGAGGTTGCCATCGACGAGAGCGTCGCACTCGACGGCACCCACTCCGTCCGATTCCACGCGACCGAGAAGACCCGCCGCTTCCCCGAAGTCCTTCAGCACGTGCCGGTTCAGCCCGGGACCCCCACGCGTGTACGGGCCCAGTTCCGCGCGGACAACCTCCGCGTGGAATACCAGCAACGCGAGGACCAGGTGGGCCTGAGCCTCACGTGGGTGGACGCCATGGGGAACCCTGTCGCTGCCCCTCTCGTGGCACACGGGCGCCTGACATCCCACCCCTGGGAGCTCCTCGAGCTCAACAGCGTCGCTCCGGCGAGCGCCACCATGGCGCGGGTCGGTCTCATGAGCGCGGTGTCGGGAACCGCGTGGTTCGACGGCATCACCGTGGCCGTCGGCGACTGAACGGCGCCACCGGTCCGCGTGTCCGCCGGCCGCAGGTCGGACCGACCGGCACTGCCATCTACTCCCTTCCGCCCCCGCCCAGCGTCGCGACCCGGCCCGCGAACGGATCGGCCGGCTCGAACTGGTCCTGGTTCTGCTCGGCAGTCCGTGCGACGAACGCCAAGGCTGCGGCGACCTGCTTCGCGACGCGCTCGTCACTGAACAGCTCGATGCGCGCTTCGGCAGCGAGATGGGGCATCGTCGCAGGCCCATCGGGCACCCAGCGGTCGTCCTTCCGCTCCCACCCGCCGTCGTCTGCGCGGACCTTGCGTCGCCGGAAGTGCCGCACGCAGTCCTTGCCTGCCTTGCAACCCACGACCACGGCTCCCTCTACATCCACCTCGACGGAGACGAGCGCGGCGTCGAGATCCGCGATGTGCAGTCGCTGTCGGGAATCGGCGCAGTACCCACTCCGCTCGGTCGTGATTTCCAGGTACCCCTTGTCATCCAACGTGACCTGGGCCGCGCCCTGGCACGGCCTCCATGGGCTTGGGTTGGCCGCGAGCTGGTCGTTGGCGGCCTGGACGGCCTCGGCGAGGGTCGGCGCTGGAGCGGCTGATTCGTCCTGGGCGCGCGCCTCTCCCCCGGACACCAGGCAGACCGCAACCGCAAAGGCCGCGGTCAAGGCGGAAGGACGAGGCAGGCGATGTGGGCAATGAGCGGGGCGCGACACGAACACCTCGAAGGCTTGCTGTACCGTACAGGAGTCGTATCGGACGGTCCCATCTGCTTTTCAAGCTTCGGCCCGAAACGCGATACGCCGCCCGCGTACTGCAGGGAGGCCACGCTGTCCATCACGGTGCGATACCCCGGCCGCGCCTGCCTGCTTGGCGAGCATTGCGACTGGGCGGGCGGCGCCAGCCTGACCGTTCCCCTCGCCGAGGGGGTGCGCGTCGTGGCGGAACCGGCCGCGCGGGACCTGCGTGTCCGTTCGGCGATGGAGGGGCGACTCCTCGAGGGGCGCTGGCCCACCGAAGGTACGGTGGACCGGGCGGGCGGCACGCTGCGCTTCGTCCCCGCAGCCGCCGCCGCGCTGCGCGCACGCGGGATCCGTCCGCCACCCGCACTGCTCTGGGTCGATGCCGATCTGCCTCCGGGCCGGGGCTTCTCATCCTCCGCTGCGCTCTGCCTTGCCCTGCTCGATGCACTCGCCCGCCACGCAGGCGTTGTCCTGGAGCCCGCAGAACTGGCTGCGCTCGCGACCCACGTGGAACGCGACCTGCTCGGGGTTCCCTGCGGGCGGCTCGACCCCCTGGCCTGCGTGGCCGGGGCCCCCGTCCTGCTGCGGTGGGGTCCCGATGGGCGTGCGCCGCTCGAACGTGTCCGCCCCCGGGTCCCGATGCACATCGTCATCGCCGCCTTCGCCACTCCGCGGGACACCTCGGCGATCCTGGCTGCACTCCATGCGCATTTTCACGCCGACCTTCGGTGCCCGGAACACCCCGAGGCGACGGCGGCCGTGCGGTCCGCAATCGCGACCTTCGGTAGCGCGACCGAGGCCGGAGCAGCAGCGCTGCAGGCCGGAGACCTCGCAGGACTGGGCCGAGAGATGGACCGATGCCAGGACGCGTACGAGGATGCCGAGCGGGTCATCCCTGCACTGGAGGCGCCCCACCTTCGCGCCGCGGTTGCCGGTCTCCGACGGCGGGGCGCCCTGGGGGCGAAGTTCAGCGGCGCCGGGGGCGACGGGAGCGTGATCGCGCTGTATGACGATGTCCAGGCCGCATGCGACGCGCGACGATGGCTGGATGGACAGCCCGCCATGCAGGCCTGGATCCGGACCCTGGAGGTTGCATGATCGTACTGCTCCTGCCGATCGCACTGGCCGCATCCGACACACCACTGCCGGCTCCCCTCCCGCCTCCGGATACGGCCCCCGGGCGCAACGTCGTCCCTGCACCCGACGATCCACCCGCCTTCGGGAATGATGTGGCGCTCGGGTACCACATCGGCCGCCTCAGCGGGCCTTGGATGCAAGGCGGTCTCACCGGCGTGATCACCGCTCGATACGATGCCTTCGCACGCGGTCGGGC
>JAYYRS010000612.1:0-8011 GCA_036126975.1 Myxococcota bacterium | reverse complement strand
CGGAAGACATGCCCCGCCGGCTGGAAGAACTGGCCGACCCCAAGTGGAAGGGGCGGATCGGCTGGGCACCGGGCAACGGGAGCTTCCAGGCGCACGTCAGCGCGCTCCGACACACCTGGGGTGAGGAGAAGACGAAGGCATGGCTGGCCTCGATGTCGGACCTCGCGCCAACCCGCTACCCGAAGAACTCTCCGCAGGTCGAAGCGGCCGCCAAGGGCGAGATCTCGATTGGTTGGGTCAACCACTACTACCTGCACCGATACGACAGCGCATCGACCGCGGCTGCCAACTGGTCGTTCCCGGAGCCCGGTGACCCCGGCAACGTGTTGATGCTCGCTGGCGTGGGCGTACGCAAAGGCACCCCGGATGCAGAGGCGGCGCAGAAGGTGGCCGCCTGGCTCGTCTCCCAGCCTGCCCAGGAGTACTTCGCATCCGAGACATTCGAGTACCCCACGCGCCCAGGCGTCGCGACGCATCCGGATGTCCCGGCACTCCAACCTGACACACTTGCAGCCATCGACCAGGACTGGCTTGCAGACGTCGGCCCCACCCGGACGATGCTGCAGGACCTGGGGCTTCAGTAGGCGCCATGCGTTCCGGCGCGCTGCTGCTGCGGGTCGCTGCCGGGGCGACCGTGGTGCTGTCCGTCCTGCCTTTGCTCGGGCTGGGCATGGCCGCGATTGATCCACCCACCGACCCGCTCGTCGGGGCCGCGCCCGACCTCGCCACGCTCGTGCGCCGCTCCAGGGTCCTGGAACTCGCATTCCGCAGCATCGGGCTTGGACTCACCGTCGGCGCCGGCGCTCTCGGACTGGGGACCGCACTCGCATGGGCGGAACAGCGACTCGAATATCCGGGGCGACGCGCGCTGGGTGTGATGTCCCTGCTTCCCCTCGCCGTACCAAGCTACGTCCTCGCGAGCACGGTGGCGACGGCACTCGGGCCCGCAGGATGGCTCGGCGGCCCCCTCGGACTGTCTCGCCCGCGCGGACTGCTGGCCGCGAGCCTCGTCCTGGTTCTCGTGACCGCACCCTACGTGCAGCTGGTGGTTGGTGCCGCACTGTGCCGCTCGTCCGCAGCAGAAGAAGAGGCGGCGCGGACCCTCGGAGCCTCCCCTGCCCGGGTCTTCGTCGAGGTCGTTTTGCCCAGGCTGCGTCCGTCCCTGGCCTACGCCGTGCTCATCGCCCTTCTCTACGCGGTCAGCGACTTCGGTGCCGTCGCCGTCCTGGACGTGCCCGTCTTGACCTGGCGCCTGTATGAGGCCGTGCAACACCAGGCCCTGGACCGGGCCGCCCTCCTGGGTGGCGGACTTGTGCTCGCCACCGTGCCATTCTTCGCTGTAGCACGCCTTCTTCGCGGGCAGGAACCCGGGCGAGGCGTTGCGAACCCCCGCCGTCCAGCGCGACGACGGCCCGGCCCGACCGGGCTCGCGCTCACCTATGGCGCCCACGGGCTCGTGATCGGTCTGGGTGTTGCCGTTCCGGTCTTCACCATGGCCGGGTGGGTGCTGGAAGGCCTGCGCCGAGGACTGCCTTTCGCCACCCCATGGGATGCGCTGGGGCACACCGCAGGGCTGGCCCTGGTCGGTTCGGTCTTGACGGTCCTGATCGCCTTCGCCCCCGCCGCCCTGACGAGAGTCGGCCGCACCGGCATCCTGATGGAGCAAGCCATCTACCTGACGAGCGCGCTGCCGGGGGTGCTGGTCGCCTTCGGCCTCATGTTGGTTGCGCTCACGGCATCCCGCGCACTCGGGGGTGGCGGCCTCTACGCTGCGCTGCTGTCCGGCGGAGGCCTCCTGCTTCTTGGCTACGCGCTCCGGTTCGTCGCGGAGGTTTTCGGTCCTCTCCGCAGCGCCGTGCTCGGTCTCGATCCACGGCAACGAGAGACGGCCCGGGTTCTCGGCGCCACGTGGGCCACCTGGGCGCGTCGGATTGCAGCGCCCGCGCTGGCCCCGGGTCTTGGGGCAGCGCTCGTCGTCGGCTTCGTCGCCATCCTCAAGGAGCTGCCCGTGACCCTGCTGCTGGGCGGTGCCACGGGCCTCACACCGCTCGCCTTCCGGGTGTGGGACCGCTACAACGAGGCCCTGCACCATGACGCTGGCGTCGCCGGACTCCTTCTCGTGGGGCTGACCCTGTCGGGGGTCGGACTGACCCTCCGTTGGAGGCGACATGCATGAGGATGCCGCGCTCGCGCTTCGAGGCCTCCGCCACGCCTACGGATCAACGCCGGTGCTCGACGGCGTGGACGTCACCGTGGCCGAGGGGGAGCTCGTTGCGCTGCTGGGTCCTTCCGGCTGCGGAAAGACGACCATCCTGCGCTCCATCGCCGGACTGCTCGTGCCGGATGCAGGCGAGATCCGCGTCGGAGGCGAGATCGCGGTCACAGGGGGGAGCGAGCACCTTTCCGCGGAGCAGCGCCGGGTGGGCCTCGTCTTCCAGGACTACGCCCTGTTTCCGCACATGAGCGTCCGAGAGAACATCGCATTCGGCGCTGCGGGGTCGGAGTCCGGGCGGCGCGTCGACGAGCTGGTTCGGATGACACGGCTCGAGGCCCACACACACAAACGCCCCACACAGCTCTCCGGCGGCCAGCAGCAGCGGGTGGCCCTCGCCCGCGCCCTGGCCGCTGACCCCGCCGTTGTTCTGCTCGATGAGCCCTTCGCCAACGTCGACGCAGCCCTCCGCGCGCAGCTTGGCGCCGATCTCCGGCGCCTGATCACCGCCGCCCGCGTGCCGGCACTGCTCGTGACCCACGACCGGGAGGACGCACTCGGGCTGGCAGACCGGATTGCGGTTCTCGAATCAGGGGCGCATGGGGCGTACGTGGCACAGGCGGCGTCGCCCGCCGAGCTCTACGCCGCTCCTTCGACGGCGGGCGTCGCGCGCATGTCCGGTCCATGCGTTCTCGTGCCCGCCCATGCAACCGGCCTGGAAGCGAGCAGCGAACTCGGAACTGCATCCCTGCGCGCCCCCCACAACGGCGCCGTCGAGCTGGTCGTCCGCCCCCATCAGATTCGGTTCTCCCCGGGCTCCGGCGCTGCCCGCATCACCCAGCGCCGGTTCACCGGCCCTGGATGGCGGCTGCAGGTGGAAGGCCCGTCCGGTCCGGTTCCCGTGGCCTGGCCAGACCCGTCGCCCCCCCCGGTCGACACGACCGGATCCCTCGTTCTCCAGGGCCCCCTGGCGGCCATTCCAGGACGCTGACGTCTCTGGCCCTGTCAGGAGAACCAGATCCCCGACACCACCCACGTCGGTGTATCGACCACGCCGATGCGGGTCTGGTCGTTGAGCACGTGCATCACACCGCCCAGGAGCTCATCGGCGTGGCATCGCAGTCGCACGACCCCGCAGAAACCCAGAGCCACCGTGCTCTCGTAGCGGTGGGCATGCACCTGGAGCTCGAGCTCTCCCGTGCGCAGGTCGCATCGGTCAATCGAGAGGATTTCGTCGACAAGCACGAGACTGCCCAGCTCCGGAAAGACCATGTTCCGGCTCCGGTTGCCGGGCCGCACGACGAGGTTGCCCAGCCATGCACCGCCATCCCCGGTCTCGTGACCGCTCGGCCGCGCATCGGCCGCCCGTGCAGACTCCACGCCCTGGTACAGCCCGCCGACGCGCCCCTCCTTCACGAGATTCACGGGCGCCCCGGGAACGCCCCGGTCATCGAACGACCGCGTCGCGTAGCCACCGTGAAGCGATGCATCGTCCACGAGGTGGAGCACTTCCCCACCGAATGCGCGATCGAGCCGTCCTGACAGGAACGAGGCACCCGCGGATACAAGCTCCCCTCGAAACGCCCGGACGATGCGCGGAAGCACCGCCGCGACGACAGACGGCGCCATCGCGACCGGGACGGGCGCCCCCGGCAGCGCAGCAGACCTGCCGAGAGCGAGCGCCCTCCGCCCCAGCGCCACGCCGAGCGGCTTGCTCGCGACCTCCGCAAAGTTCCGGCTCGTCGTTGCGCCACTGACCTGGACGTCTCCACCACGAAGTCGGGCGGCTCCGCTCAACCGATAGCGAGTGGAACGCTCCCCCTGGGCAACGCCGGCGCTGCTCGCAAACCCCCGATCCTGGACGACCTCATCATAGATGAACGCGCCCGGCAGGACACGGCGGTCCACGCCCCTGCAGTCGTCCAGCGCGTCCTCGATGACGCTGCAGCGCTGGTCGTCCTGCAGGCCGGTCTGACGGGGGTCGAGGATCCCGAGACCACGGCTCGGCACATCGAGTCGGGGTGCCGGGCCGGCACCGGGCGCGGCAGGCTCGGCTGCAGCCCGGGCGGCCGCCAGAAGGGATGCCGCATCCAGCGTGCCTTCTGCTGTTCCGACGCTTCCATCCTCGCCGTATACGCGGAGCCAGGCCGTCCGCTCCGTGCGGTGTGCAACCGGCCCCTCTGCGGCGTCGCATCGGGAGATGCGACTTTCGACGACCAGGGCCTCCGCACTGCGCGCGCCCGCCGTGCGCGCCGCCCTCACAAGTGATTCCGCGTGTTTCGAACTCTCGGACATCGACTCCCCCATATGGCACCACCCGCGACCGTGTCCCCAGGGTAGGCTGCCAGCGTGCCGGTCTCAACGTCGATCCTGTCCTTGTTCGTCCTCGGATTGGCCTGCGGGCCCGCGCCGGCGGGCATCGCCTCGGCCGCGCTGGAGCCACAACCGGCTGCGACCGACTTCAGCGCGAGCCGCGCGAGTGGAGTCCCTGAGCGAGTCATCGCGATTGGCGACCTCCATGCGGACCTGCCCTCCACGATGGCGACGCTCCGAATGGCGGGACTGGTGGATGCCCAGGGCGCCTGGTCGGGAGGGCGGACGGTTCTCGTGCAGACAGGCGACACGACCGATCGGGGTCCGGACAGCAAGGCAGTCCTCGAGCTGCTCATCCGGCTGTCTTCGGAGGCCGAGGCATCCGGAGGCCGCGTACTGGCGCTTCTCGGCAACCACGAGGTCATGAATCTCCAGGGGGACTGGCGATATGTCCACCCCGGAGACGTCCAGCAGTTCGGCTCGGTGCCGCTGCGGCGCGCGGCGTTCGCTGCCGGGTCCTCGCTCGGGGCATGGCTCCGCGGGCTCGCGGTCGTCGGCCGCGTGGGCGATACGGTCTACGCCCATGGAGGCGTCACGGCGGCCCTGGCCGCGGTCGGGCTGACAGGCATCAACCGACGGGCGCGGGAGGCGATCGATGCCGACCCGGATGCCGCAGTGCTGGGGGAGGAGGGACCGTTGTGGTTCAGGGGATACCTGGTGGCCGACGAGTCCCTGGCCTGCGAGGAACTCGAGGCGGCGCTGCTCCACCTGGGTGCACGCCGCATGGTCGTGGGCCACACGACCCAACGCTCCGGCCGGATCGCCGTCCGGTGCGAGGGGGCACTGCTCGGAATCGACACCGGCATCTCCCGTCACTACGGGGGGAACCGCTCGGCCCTTGAGCTGAGAAATGGCGACGCCCGAGCCATTTATCCCGAGGGAACCCAGGACCTTCCCGACCCCCCGACGACCGCCCGCCTCACCCCGCAGTGCTGACGTCGCCCGCCTCCCCTGCCGGCTCCATCCCCGCGACGCGAAGCCGCGCGATACTATCCGCGGCCAGACGCCCACCCGAGCCCCGAGGGAGCCATGGCGCAGGCTGGATACGTCGATCGGATGATCTCTGCTCTGCCGGCGACCGCCGCAGACACCGAGCTCCTTCATGCCTTCACCCGCGCCATCGGTCGGCAGATCCGCCCTCCATTCGCGGCTCGGCATACGCCAGAGGCGGCCGCGACACTCATCGCGCAGACCTTCCGTGCGTTCACCCAGCATCGTGAGGGCGATGTGACCGTCCTGTGTGCGAGCGAGGGCGGTTCCACGCGTGTAATGACGGTGATGAAGGACCAGCCGTTCATCGTTGACACGGTCCGGCTCGCACTCGAGCAGGCAGGCGCGACCTACTTCGGCGGCTTCAACGCCGTGTTCGGCGTGGGAAGGGCGGACGGAGCCCCGGTCAGCATCAGCGACGACAAGGCGTTCGAGAGCGTGATCCTGGTCGAGGCGGACGGGCTGGCGCCCGACGCAGCGGACGCCCTCCAGGCGGACCTCCTCGGCAGACTTCGTCTGTCCCGCGCCATGGTCTCGGACTTCCAGTCCATGATCGACCAGGTCGACGCCTGCGCCTATCGGTTCTCCCGCCTCGCCGACCGGACGCCGGACCGCGCCGATCAGCTCCGGGAGACCGCCGAGTTCCTGCGATGGCTGCTCGCCGACAACTTCGTCCTGATGGGCGCGACGAGCAGCGACACCAAGCTCGGTTTTGCGCGCACGGACCTCGATGACGTCTGGCCCGATGCGTCGGCATCCTGGGCTTCCGGCGGCAGCGCTCCCGTCCGTGTCCGCAAGGGCCGGCAGGACTCTCCGGTCCACCGGAAGGGCCGGGTCGACGAGATCCGGATCGAGACCCCAGCGGCCGCCGGCGGGCGCAGTCACGTGCTGATCCTCCAAGGCCTCTTCACCTACCGCGCGGTCACGCAACCATGCCGGCACGTCCCGCTGCTCCGCCGCACGCTCGCAGAGATGCTCCGCAATCAGGAGAGCAAGGCCGGGTCCTACCGGTACAAGGGCATCGCAAACGTCTTCGACTCGCTGCCCACCGAGTTCTTGTTCACCGCGACGACCGCCCAGCTCACATCGCTGATCGACCGGGTCCTTGAAGCGGAGCAGGAACATGAGGTGCGCGCCCACCTGATTCCGGCCCCCGAAGGCGCTGGCGCATTCGTGCTCGCTGCACTCCCCCGCCAGCGCTGGTCAGACCGGCTTCGCGGCGAGATCGAACAGCTGATCGCGAGCCGGACCGGCGGTACGGTGACCGATCACGGCGTGTTCGTCGGCCGCTACCAGACCATGCTCGTCCACTTCTACCTGACGGACGTCCCGCCGGTCGATGACACCGTCAATGCTGACCTGCAGGCTGCCATCGCATCGCTCGCGACACCCTGGGAGACGCGACTCCTGGCCGCCCTCATCGACCAGTTCGGGGAGGACCGGGCCAACGACCTGCTCGGAAAGTACGTCGGCGCATTCGAGGACATCTACCAGCAGATGAATCCGCCCCAGCGCACTGCGCGTGACATCGGGATGCTCGAGCAGATCGAGAACACCGGAGACATCCGGGTGGATGTCTACAGGGACACCAAGCAGCGGGTCAACATCCGCCTCTACCAAGCCCAGGACATCATTCTCAGCGACATCCTCCCAGTCCTGGATGACTTCGGTCTGATCGTCGTCGATCAGTTCGCAGACAAGGTGTCCCCGTTGGGTCAGGCCGACCGCACGGTGGACACGTTCCGCCTGAAAGGCGTGTGGGGCGTTGATGACGCGGAGATCCTGGAGCGGGCGGACAAGCTCGTCGCGGGCCTGCGGGCGGTGTTCGAGAAGCACATGCCGGACGACGTGCTGAATCGCGTGCTGCTGCGGGCCGACATCCCATGGGAGGGCGTGGACCTGCTGCGGGCCTACAACGGCTACGCACGCCAGCTCGGGCTGCGCTACACGCTCACCCGTCTCCAGGAACTCCTGCTGGCACAGCCGGCGCTGGTGCGCCTGCTCTGGCGGTACTTCCAGACGAAGTTCGACCCGGCGCTTGGTGGCAATCGCAGCCGCCAGCTCGCGAAGATCGACGAGGAGATCCAGGACGCACTCCGCGAGGTTGACGACCACGACCAGGACGTCACCTTCCGGACGCTGCATGACCTGATGGCGGCAACGCTGCGGACCAGCTTCTACCGAGAGGACCGGCCCGAGCACTACGTCTCCTTCAAGATCGACTGCGCGCGCGTCCGCGAGATGCCCTCCCCGCGCCTGAAATATGAGATCTACGTCCACCACCGGGACATGGAAGGCGTCCATCTGCGCGGTGGCGACATCGCACGAGGCGGCATCCGCTGGTCGGACCGCGAAGACTACCGGCGGGAGATCCTCGACCTCGCAACGACCCAGATGACGAAGAACGTCCTCATCGTTCCGGAAGGCGCCAAGGGT
>JAYYRS010000611.1:0-2597 GCA_036126975.1 Myxococcota bacterium | reverse complement strand
TTGTCCTTGTCCTTGGCATGCCAGACGATCTTCTCGAGGCCATCCTCCTCCCCTTGCAGTAGCACGACCTGTCCATCCAGCTCGACGTCTGGCTCGGACGTCCACCGGAACCAGCTCGCGCCCATCAACCCCAGCAGGAGGGCGCCATAGATGGCGGCACTGCGTGCGTGGTTGCTCATGCTGCACCCCGCTTCCGGCGGACACGCAGCCGGACCAGGCCCAGGCCCAGAAGCCCGAGCGGAACGAACGCCGAGGTGGAGTAGAAGATCCACCCCTGGCCTTCCTTGTTGTGTTCGATCTTGACGTCCTCTTCCGAGTTCACCGTTCCCGCCAGCGCGTCATCATGACCGAGCCAGCTGACCGCATCCAGTACGTACTGGAAGTTCGCCTTGTTGGGATCCAGTGGAAGGGCGAGGTCACTGGCCCAGGTGGCATCCGCGGTGACGACAACGCGCCATTCCGGGGGTGCATCCTCGCCAGCGCCCTCGGCATCACCCGACGCCGCCATGGCGACGTTCCAGGTCTTGCGCTCCTCGGTGTCGGAGTCGAAGGCGTAGTTGCCGTTCCGGTCTCCCCAGGTGTCTGCCATCGAACGGATCGTCACGGTGCGCTTTCCGTCTCCGGAGCCGAGATCCTCCAGCGCGACAGACCGCGAGATGATGAAGGCCATCGTCCGGGAGTTCCGGCTCAGGGTCGTGACCGACGGATGGGTCGAGAACTTGTCGGTGAATACATTGGCCCGGTCGATCGGCCGACGCGTCGCGGGAACGAACTTCGAGTCGTTTGCCAGCACGACATCCCCGACGGTGCCGATGCCGAGGGGCTTGAGCAGGGCCGAGAGATCGGCACCGCCGGGCTCGAGGCCGACCAGCAGGCTGCCACCGCGCCGACGGTAGGCATCGAGGGCTGACAGCTCTTCTGGGAGCAGCGCGGACTCTGCCCCCAGCATGACGACCAGCGAAGCATCCTCTGGAATCTCGACCGCCGAGCCATCTGCCAGCGTCAGCTCTTCGACCTTGTAGTTGAGCGCGCGGAGCATCTTGCGCAGGCTGCTCGTCTTGCGGTCGATGGTCTGCTCTGCGCCCCAGTACAGTTCGCCGTGCCCGGCCGTGAAGTACGCGACCTTCTGCCCGCGGGCCATCTTCAGGAGCGCCCCACGCACTTCGTTGTCGAGCTTCTTGAGCTTGCGGCGAGCGGACTCGAAGTCCTTGCCGACCTTCACACGCTCGACCTGCTGCTCCTCGCCCTCGCCCCGGACGAAGGCAATGTAGCCATTGTCCCGAACCTTCAGATCCTTGGCCAGGTCCGGCTCCAGCGCATGATCCACATACTCGACGATCAGCTCCTGCCCGCCGAGTTCACTGAAGTAGGTCTTCAGCTCCTCGGTCACGTCAGATGCAGTCGGGAAGAACAGATAGGCCGTGATGGGCTCCTCCAGCGACTGCACCATGCTGACCGTGGATGTCCCGGGCCGCGCCGTCTTGAAGTAGCCGAAGTCCCATCGCTCGTTCGTCTCGGACGCGAGGTAGTTGAGCGGAAACAGCATCGCGAGCGCAAACGCAAGCGACAGGGCCGCGAGTGCAGCTCCCCTCACGCGGTCCGCCACGACCCGGACCGGAGATGCCGCCAGTACCCGGTCCGCGGCGAGCATCGGCAGTACGCCTGCGAGCAGGACGACCGGCCACACCGCAGCGACCGCGACGCCATATCGATGTTCAGTCTCCTCATCGCTGAAGCCAAGCGCGTCCACGACCGCGTCAATGCCGAGGACATAGACGAGCAAGGCCCCCACTCCGAGCGCCCCGTAGATCAGGGGCACCTGGTGGGCCGGCTTCTGATCCTCGGCCGCGTCCCCTCTGGATTTTGCGAAGAGGCCAAGCGCGCCGGCGACCATCGCGCCGCCCACACCATCGAGGATGAACCGCGTCGTATCGAGCCCGCCGACAACGCGCTCTCCGAGGAAGATGACGAGCAGGCCGCCCAGATAGAGCAGGCCCGGAAGCCGGAGACCACCAACGGTGGGCAAGGGGGTCGGAGCGCTCATGCCTGTCTCCGGTTCTGGAGGACCCGTGTGGCCATCGTGAGGAATGCGAACACCATCGATCCGAAGAGAACGAGGCTCTCGGTGTTGACGCGGCCTCGCATGAACGGCTGGAAATGCCGGTCGAACAGCGCCGAATAGGCGAGGATCTCAGAGATGGGCGCCTCGGTGATCCGCGCAAGGAGCCATCCGAGGAGCATCATGACGAGGACGGCTGCACCCACGGCGGCCGCGAGCAGCTGGTTCCGCGCCAGGGACGATCCGAAGGTCCCGATCGCCACCGAAGACGCGCCGAGACCGAGGAGGCCGAGGTAGCCCGCTCCGATCTGCGCCCACCCGATCTTGCCGTTCACCTGGATCAGGATCGGCATGTAGATCGTGGCCATGGTGATGACGAACAGGAAGCCGAAGGCGCCGAGGAACTTCCCGAGCACCACCTGCCCCTCCGTGACGGGAGCCGTCTCCAGCAGGACCATCGTGCCGGACTGTCGTTCCTCTGCGATCAGGCGCATGCTGAGCAGCACCCCCGCAATCATCGTCGTGCCTGAGGAGAAGA
>JAYYRS010000610.1:0-9920 GCA_036126975.1 Myxococcota bacterium | reverse complement strand
GATTGCTCGAGGTCCATGTGGAGGCACGACACGGCGTGGAGCCTGCACAGGTCGAAACCATCATCGCCGAGGAGGTCGCTGCCTTCGGCGGGTCGCATGCGGCAACGCGACAGGCGGGGCGCGATGCCGCCCGTGCGGCCGTGTCGAAGGCTGCCGCGAAGGCCCGGCGGGCCGCGCTGCTGGACCGCGACAGCGCGGCCGCGTGGGCCGATGCGATCGGGGCGATGACCCTGGTGCGGGGGGACCCCCACGACCTCGAACGGCATATCGAGGCGCTGGGCGCCGTCGATGCGACGGACGTGCAACGCGTGGTGGGGCGGTACCTGGTGCCGGAGGGGCGAACCACGGTCCGGCTCGTGCCAGCGACGCCGGCGAGCGAGGTGGCCCCATGACCCTGGCCTTGCTGGCTGCTGTGCTCCCTGCATGCTGGTGGACGGCCAATCCCGGGCCTGCTGCATTCGATGTGGCGGCCGCGCCGGTCGCACCGGTGGGCGTGGTCGCATCGGGTCCGATCACGTACGTCCAGGTCACCATCGCGGCCGGCACGGCCCGCGAGCCTGCGGGTCAGCAGGGCGTCGCATGGCTGACCGCGCATCTCCTCCGGCAGGGGGGCGCTGGGGAGCGGAGCCCAGCCGAGGTCGACGCGCTGCTCGACGAACTCGGTACCGACATCGAGGTCATCGTCGACCGTGAACTCGTGACCCTGCGCGCCCGCGCGCTCCACGAGGACACGGCCGTTCTTGGCGAGCTCCTGGTCGACATGCTGCTGCGGCCGCAGCTGGACCCGGATGCTTTCGGCCGCATCCGCGACGGGCAGGTCGACCATCTCGAGCGGGGCGTGCTTTCGAGTGACGAGGAGCTCGGCCTGACCGTGCTGGAGACCTGGGCCTTCGAGGGACATCCGTACGGCAGCCCCCTTCGCGGCCGGTCGGGCGCACTCCCCTCGCTCGGACTCGACGATGTCCGGCGCTTCCTTGCCGATCGCTACGTCCGCTCCGCGGTGACCCTGGGGATGGCGGGGCCGGCGGTCCGCGCGGACGGCCGCATCGACGCCGGGCAGCCGGGGGGCGCCGGTCTCGTCGCGCTCCGGGATGCCCTCTCCAGCCTGCCTCCCCGGCTGTCCGAAGGCACGACGCCGCGACGGCTGCCGGCCATCTCGGGCCGGGACCTGCTGGTCGTGGAGAAACCGACAGGCAGCACGGGCATCCACTTCGGGCACACGCTCGATCTGGACCGGAACCATGCGGACTGGCCTGCGCTGGTGCTGGCGTTCACCGCGCTCGGCGAACACCGGCAGTCTCATGGGCGGCTGTATCGCGCCCTTCGCGGCGAGCGTGGCCTCAACTATGGCGACTACGCGTACGTCGAGGTCCACCGACAGGCCGGCTGGTCCGCGACACGGGAGACCGGCACCGCCCGGCGCCAGAACCTGTTCCATGTCTGGCTCCGGCCGACGACGCCGGCAAACGGCCCCTTTGCGCTGAAGGCAGCGGTCGGAATGGTCGAGGCGTTCGTATCGGATGGGCTCAGCCCCGAGGAGTTCGTCAGGACGCGGGACTACCTGCGCGGACGCGTCGCGCTCTGGGCGGACCATCCTGGCCGCCGGCTCGGGTGGGCGGTCGAAGCGTCGGCCCTGGGGATGCCCGACCCCGTCGCTGCGCTGCCTGACGCCCTCGAGCAGCTCCGACTCGAAGACGTCAACGGTGCGATCCGGCGGCACATCCGCCCGGACGACCTCCGGATCGTCGTGGTGACCCAGGATGCGCAAGCCTTCGTGGATGCGGTGCAGGGCGACGCCGCGACGCCCATCACCTACGCAGGCGCGCCTCCGGACGACGATGCGCCGCAGCGTGCGGAGGACGTCGCCTGGTCCCAACTCGACCTCGGACTCGACCGGGCGCGAACGATCGGAACCGACGGACTCCTTCGCTGAGTCCTTGCATGGCCGGGCCCACGGTCGTAGCCTGCAGCGGTGGGCCGACGGGCCGGTTCTGGAGGGAGAACGATGCTCCGGAAGAACATCGGGTGGCTGCAGTGGGCCGACCGACTGCACCCGGCTGGAGCGTAGGCGCCCATGGCGGACGGGCGAGCCACGAGATGGTCGCGCTTCCTGATGGGGGCCGGGCGACGGGCGTGGGGGGTGCTTCCCCCGGTTGCCCGTGCCGGTCTCGAGCAACGATTCTTCTATGCCGTGTTCAACGTGACGCGGGTGACCAATGATGATTACGGGTGGCGTCCCCCAGAGCGGTCCCCGACGGGACCGGATGGAGCGCCTGATGACCCTTCCGTTCGGTGAGCGACTCGCCCAGGCCTGCGTCGATGTCGGTGCGCCCGTGGCCGTCGGGCTCGATCCGCACCTGACACGGCTGCCGCCGGACCTGCGTGCCCGGTTCGAGGGCAAGACCGGCCGCGCAGGCCGGGAGGCCGCCGCGGAGTCGGTGGTCGCGTTCTGTGCTGCGGCCGTGCAGGGTCTGGCGGGACGGGTCGCCGCGGTGAAGCCCCAGGTCGCATTCTTCGAGGCGCTCGGGAGTCCGGGTTTCGCAGCGCTGGAGGAGGCCTGTCGGTTGGCCCGGGCGGCTGGACTGCTGGTGATCGTGGATGCCAAACGGGGGGACATCGCGAGCACGGCCGCCGCCTATGCTCGAGCGGCCCTCCACCCTGATGGGCCGCTGGCGGGTGACGCACTCACGGTCGCCCCGTACATGGGGACGGACACCATTACGCCGTACCTCGACATCTGCGCAGAGCACGGGCGGGGGCTCTTCGTCCTTGTGCGGACAACCAATCCGGGGAGCGCGGCCCTGCAGCATCACGGCAGCCCGAGACTCGCCGCTGTCGTGGCCGATGCGCTGGCGCGCTACGGCGCGGACGCCGCGCTGGTCGGGGAGAGTGGCATGTCGAGCATCGGGGCCGTCGTCGGTGCGAGCGCATCTGCGGAGGCGGTGGCCCTGCGCGCGCGGATGCCTGCGGCGTGGTTCCTCGTGCCGGGAGTGGGCGCACAGGGGGGAACCGCCGGGGAGGCCCTCGCCGGGGCGCGAGAAGACGGCCTGGGTGCGCTTCCGGTGGCGTCTCGGAGCGTTCTCTTCCCGCCGAGCGGTGCAACGGAGCTCGTGGGTGAGGTGGCGGCGGGCGTCGCGCAGCGCGCGCAGGCGCTCGTGGATGCCGTGGCTGCGGCACGCTGAGCCGGTCTGCGTGTCGATGTCTCGTGCCCGGCCAGCGTGCAGAACGCCCTGGAAAGCAATCATGGCTTTGTTCCGTCTCGGCCCCGCGGTCGTGGTCCTCCCTGCCTGCAGTCCGGGTGGGGTCCACCGTGGCATGCTTGCGGATGGCCTGACCGGAGAGCCCCACGCGGACGTCCAGGTCGTCGCCCGTCCGCTCGACGCGGCCGACCGGTCCTGCGCAGTTCGCGAAGCGCGAACGGACGCGGCGGGTGTCTTCGCGCTGGAGGGCGCCTGTGTGGGGGTGACCTATGCGCTCTCGCTCGCGGAGGGCGATCTGCGGATGGGGGGTGGCCCTGGATTCGTGGCGGACGAGCCAACGACCGCAGCCCCACGGGTCTACACGGCGTGGCGTGTCCCCGCGGAGGGCACGGGCGTCTACAAGCTGTCCGGCGATGCCCTGCGCCGGCTGGAGACGTTCGCCGACGTCCATACCGAGACCGTGCTGGAGACCGACACGACGGTCCGCTACCCGACGCTCAAGCCCGTGAAGGTCCCCAGCCTCGGTGCAGGGGACTGGCTCGTCATCGTCGGTCGGTCTGCCGTGGAGCGGCTGAAACTCCACCCGCTCATCGCCGATGGTGCGGCGCGATCATTCAAGGGGGACGTGCGCATCGACAGGCATGTCTACATCGGCGTGCGGTTCCGTTCCGACCGGGCCTACGAGTTCGTGCAGGTGCGCCCTGAACCCAGCAGGACGCGTCGCGTCTCGGCGGGGGAACGCGTGGTCCGCTACGTCGCCCAGGATGCCGTGCCTGAAGGTCGCTACGCGCTGCTCGGCGACAGTGACGCGCGGACCTACGTGGTGGACTTCGGTGCGCCCGGGACCGAAGACGGGGGGCAGGCGCGCTGAACGGTACGGGGGCCGCGGGTCCCGTCATGCCGGGCAGCCATCGGGGATCGGACGAGAGACGCCCTGCAGCGCGCGAGCCATCGCGCGGGCGGCTGGATACCGGCTCTGCATGAACGTACTCATCACCGGAGCGTCCCGAGGAATCGGTCGCGCCATCGCCGCGAAACTGGCCGGGCCCGGGGTCCGCGTCGTCGTCAACTACCTGCAGAACAGGCCGGCTGCCAAGGAGACCGCAGAACTCGTGGTGGCGGCGGGAGGCGAGGCCCTGATCGTCCAGGGGGATGTCCGTTCGGAGAAGGACCTGAAGGACCTGGCTCGGGCCCTGCCGCATGTCGATGTCCTGGTGCACAACGCAGCCGTGGGGGCCCTCAAGCCCTACGACAAGATGCGCACGGGGCACTGGGATCTCACATTGGAGTCCTCCCTCCGACCCTTCTGGCTGCTCACCAAGCATGCTCCATTGCGGGAGGGCGCCAACGTGATCGGCATCTCATCGATGGGCAGCCGTCGCTTCATTCCTGGGTACGCCGCCATGGGTGCGGCCAAGGGTGGACTCGAAGCGCTGACGCGCCAGCTCGCCGTGGAACTGGCGCCCCGAGGCATCCGCGTGAACACGGTCTGCGGAGGTCTGATCGATACCGACTCGCTCCAGCATCTCCACGAGGGCGAGAAGATGGCACAGCTGGCGCGGGAGCTGACCCCGCTGGGTCGGATCGGTACCCCGGACGACATCGCCGGAGTGGTCCACCTGCTGATCCAGCCAGAGGCCCGGTGGATGACCGGGCAGGTGGTGGTCGTCGATGGCGGTCTGAGCCTGCTCTGATGCCATCCAGCGCCTCGCGCGGCCCTTGAAACACCCCAGCTCGTGCCGACGTATGCTGCATGCGTGGAGGTCGGATGTCCGAGGAAAAGGGTCCCCGTCATTTCAAGAATCCGTTCGAGGGCTTCCGCCTCGAGGTCGACCCGGATGCGGTGGACGAGTCAGTACGCAACCTCACGAAGAAGGTGCGCGAGCTCGTGGACCAGGGCCGGTACACCAAGGTCCGGATCTCCTACAAGGGGAAGCCACTGTTGCGGGACATCCCGATGGGGGTGTTCCTCGCCACGGAGGCCGTCACCTTCTGGTGGGCGGGCATCCTCTCTGCCCTGGTGGTCAATCTCGGTGCCCGGACCATCATCGATGTGGAGTTCATCCACGACGCCGAGGGGCGGGTGAAGGAGGGCCAGGAGGCCTGGATGTCGGGGGATGTGGAGGCAGCCGAGGAGAAGTACCGGGAAGCGCTGGAGATGAAGCCGGATCACAGCGCTGCGCTGTACCACCTCGGCATCCTGCTGCGGGTGACGGGGCGGCGGAAGGAAGCGCTCGCGTGTCTGGAGCGGGCTGCGGCGGACGAGAACTTCGACCTGCGAGACAAGGCCCAGGACGCGGTCGACAAGATCAAGCGGGGGCCGCGGACCATCTGAGGTGGCGCGGCCGTCCATGGCGCATGAGGCAGAGACGGGACTCCAGGGGAATGGATGCCCGGCCCCGCGAGGCGGGCGTGCTTCCGCGCGCACCGGAATTGCCCGGGCTCCGACCCGGTCCGGTCAGTCCAGGTAGCGTTCGTACAGGAGGTCGCCGGTCCGATGCCAGCCTGCGGCGTCGTAGAGGGCCCTCGCGGCCGCGTTGTCCCTGCGCACCGTCAGGGAGATGTGCCGGGCCGAAACGAGCGGCGCGATGGCCACGAGGCCTGCCACGAGGGCCCGACCGATTCCCTGCCGTCGTGCCGACCGGGCCACGTAGAGGTCATCGAGGACCAGCTGGACCACGAACTCCGGCGGTGCGAACGTCCGCTGCACCAGCGCGAGTCCCGCCGGACGGCCCTGGCGCTCCCCCAGCAAGGCGAACCCCGGTGCGGGATCGGCCAGCCACGCTGCGATGTTGGCATGCATGTCGCGGGGCTCTGTCTCCCACTCGTCCCGGGCCCATTCGCGGAGCAGGGCGGTGAGGGCGCGTCCGTCGTTGGGGCGGGCCACCCGCAGCCGGGGGTCGACCGCGCGCAGCACCCGGTCGGCAGCTGGAGGAGGCAGCGGAGTGCGCCAGGGCGGGGGACGGACCATGCGGAGCCCGTAGCCCGTGGGGACTGGTGGCGGTGCCCTCCGTGATGGTAGGAGGGCCGACGAGGAGGTCCCAATGTCCCCACTCCCGCTCGCCGGTCGCCGCGCCCTTGTTCTTGGTGCCAGCGCCGGCATCGGCCGCGCGACCGCCCTCGCCCTTGCTGCGCAGGGCGCATCCATCATCGTGCTCGCCCGGCGCGAAGACCGGTTGGCCGCGTTGGTCCCGAAGCTGGTCGATGCGGGTGCACCATCGGCGACGGCCCTCGTCCAGGACCTCGATGACCGGCGAGGGCTCGCTGCCGCGACCGACCGGCTTCTCGAAGATGGACCGATCCACGTGTTGATCCACAACACGGGCGGTCCGCCCGGAGGTCCGCTGTTGTCCGTCGAAGAGGACGTACTGGCTGCATTCTTCGCGCGACACGTGCTGACCGCACAGCTGCTCGCCAGCAAGCTGGTCCCGGGCATGTCGCAGGCGCACTACGGACGCATCGTGACGGTCACCTCCACGTCCGTCTATGAGCCCATCCCCAACCTCGGTGCCTCGAACACCATCCGGGCGGCGATGGCAGGCTGGGCGAAGTCGCTCGCGCGCGAGCTTCCCCCCGGGGTGACCATCAACAACGTCCTGCCGGGCTTCACCGACACGGAGCGCCTTGGGAGCCTCGCGGCGGGCCGGGCGGCCAGGACCGGCACGACCGTGGACGCCGTGAAGGCTGCCTGGCTGTCGCAGGTGCCCGAGTGTCGGTTGATCGAGCCGGAAGAGACGGCGGCGGCCATTGCGTTCCTGTGCTCTCCGGCAGCCGCAGCGGTCCGCGGCGTGAGCCTTGCGGTGGACGGGGGGCGGCTGCGGGGCATCTGACCCCAGACCGGCTCATCGGCGCTGCCTCTGCATTAGGCTGCCGGTGCCGGAGGCCGGATGGACTACGACGTCTTCTTCTCGATCAGCCAGACACCCGTGGATGGGGTCACGCCCACGGAAGCCGAGATGCTTCGCGCCTTTCTCGAAGAGGTCGAAGCCGCCGACCGGCTCGGCTACGGCTGCGCCTGGGTCGCGGAGTCCCACCTCAGCACGCAGGTGCAGAAACAACACGCAAGGCCCGTGGTGCCGCACTGGAAAGGCGAGATCGGTCTGAACACGGACATCTTCCAGCTCGCCCACAAGGTCTTCGGCCGAACGTCGCGCATCGAGGTGGGGGCGGCCATCATGAACCTGGTCTGCAATGGCGGACCGGTCGCCCGGGCCGAACAGCTCGCCGCGTTTGCAGCGCTCCACGGGGCAGATCCGGACGAGTCACGTCGACTGCGAATCGGCTTCTCGGCGGGTCGATTCGATTTCATGAATCGTGCCTACGGCATCGGTCCGCGGGATGCCGTCGAGGCCGAGGCATGGCCTGCGCTCAAGGGGAAGGTGTTCGCGGAGGCATGCGAGATCTTCCTCCGTCTGGTCCGGGGAGAGGCGATCTCCTCGGATGACATCCGTGAGACCGTCTTGACCAGGGACAACTTCCGCACCGATGAGCACTGGGAGCGCGTCCAGGCGGCGGCTGCCGCGGACGGGCGCCCGACGGATGTCATCCCGATCCCCCGGCGATGGGTGTTCGACATCCTCAAGATCGTTCCGCAGGACTTCCGGCGGGACGTCTTCGACCTGACGATCGGCTCCCACGATCCCGAACTGCAGGTCGACGTGAATCAGTACCTGCCGGTGAAGGTCTTCAACCTGAGCATCACCCGTCCCGAGGTCATCGACGCGACGCACGCACGCCTCACGGAGGCCTACCACCCGGACGGTGGGTCGTGGGAACGCAGCTACATGCCGCGGACGGTCATGGTGTTCCTCAACGCCGACCCCGGACTCGATGCGGCCGCGCAGTCCGCAGCAGCCCATGCGGACGCGCGGAAGGCGCTTGGTGCGTACTGGACGGCGCTGGAAGGGACGCTCGACCCAAGCAAGGTGGAACGCGCGGCGGACAATGCCGTCATCGGGAATGTCGATGAGGTGGCGTCCCAGCTGGCGGAACGGTTCCATCCCGACGATCGCCTGAT
This sequence comes from Myxococcota bacterium, assembly GCA_036126975.1. Taxonomy (GTDB): domain Bacteria; phylum Myxococcota_A; class UBA796; order UBA796; family UBA2385; genus JAYYRS01. The sequence continues at coordinate 1,703 of JAYYRS010000610.1, read as the reverse complement.
GCTGTGGTTCGACTTCTTCCAGCATGACCCGCAGCGGGTCATCGATGACATGGCCGCCTTCAAGGTCCATGTCGCCCCCAGGGTCGCCGCGCTGCAGGAGGAGGCGAGGGCATGAGCTGGGATGGTGTCAATGCGCGGAACTTCGTCGGCGGTGCCTTCGTGGATGCCGCCGGTCGCGAGACCATCGACAACATCAACCCGGCCACCGGGGATGTCATCGGAACCATTCCCCGGAGTCGGCAGGCGGATGTGGATGCGGCGGTGGCGGCCGCCGTGGCCGCAGGACGCGGTCCATGGGGCGAGACCAGCGCGGACGAACGCGCCGCGCTGCTGGACCGTGTGGCTGAGCTGGTCGAGGCGAGACGGGACGCGGTGGCGGGGGTCGAGAGCCAGGACCAGGGGAAGCCCGTGTCCCTGGCACATCGGGTGGACATCCCGCGGGCCGTCGCCAACTTCCGATTCTTTGCGGGGGCCATCCGACACCAGCAGGAAGGCGCGCAGCACATGGCTGCGGCCCTCAACTACACCCTGCGCAAGCCGGTGGGCGTGTGTGCGCTGATCACGCCGTGGAACCTGCCGCTGTATCTGCTCACCTGGAAGGTCGCGCCTGCCCTGGCGATGGGAAACACCATCGTCGCCAAGCCAAGCGAGCTCACACCACGGACCGCGACCTTCCTTGCGGAGATCTTCTCGGACGCAGGACTGCCACCAGGCGTCTTCAATCTCCTCCACGGCCTCGGGCCGGAAGCCGGCGCACCGATGACGGCCCATCCCGATGTGCGTCTGGTCAGCTTCACGGGAGGGACGGCGACGGGAGCGCACATCGCGCGGGCTGCCGCCCCCTCCTTCAAGAAGCTCTCCCTCGAACTCGGCGGCAAGAACCCGACGCTCGTGTTTGCGGATGCGGATCTCGACGCGGCGGTGGAAGGCGCCGCCCAGGCCGCCTTCGCCAACCAGGGCGAGATCTGCCTGTGTGGTTCGCGCATCCTCGTCGAGCGCAGTGTGCACGAGCGGTTCGTCGCCGGCCTGGTGGCGCGGGCCGACGCCCTCCGGGTCGGAGATCCCTCGGCCGGAGACACGGACATCGGCGCGCTGGTCAGTGCCGACCATCACGCAAAGGTGATGGGCTACGTCGCGCTTGCCCGGCAGGAGGGGGGCACGATTGCTGCGGGAGGACAGGCCCCTGCGCTGTCGGGCCGGCACGCGGGGGGGCACTTCATGCGGCCGACCGTCGTCACCGGACTGCCCTCGCGCTGCCGGACGGCGACCGAGGAGATCTTCGGCCCGGTGGTCACGGTGCACCCCTTCGACACGGAGCAGGAGGCGGTAGGGATGGCCAACGAGGTTCGATACGGCCTCTCCGCCAGCCTGTGGACCTCGGATCTCAAGCGGGCCCACCGGGTCGCGGCAGCCCTCGACTGCGGAATGGTCTGGGTCAACACATGGCTGCTGCGGGATCTGCGGGCGCCGTTCGGGGGCGTGAAGGACTCGGGGGTCGGCCGGGAGGGAGGGAAGTGGTCGATCGAGTTCTACAGCGAGCCCAAGAACGTCTGCATCGCCCTGTGATGCGGATCGGACCGTACGCCCATCACCGAGCGATGAAGCGCTCCACGGCTGTTCGGACGCCCTCGGGCATCGGCGCGGACGCCATGTGACCCGGTGCCGCGGGGTCCGTGCCGAAGCAGACGACCGTCGTATTGCCG
>JAYYRS010000609.1:0-5879 GCA_036126975.1 Myxococcota bacterium | reverse complement strand
CGGGGACGCCCCGTCGCCATGTCGTGGCGGTTTCCCCCACATTGGCAGCGGATGAACGAACATCCGCCGTGCCGGATGCCCTGCCGCTCGGTCGATGGCATGAGCTGCGGAACACCACACCGCATCACGGCCCGGTTCGTGCCGGGGCCGTTGTGTGGAAAAGAGATGTCGGACGGCCCGTCCTGGAGGCGCTCGAGACGGACGGGGAACACGTGTGGGCGACCGTGGAGGGGACCGTGTTGGCCTTTCGGCACGATGGGGTGCCGGTCTGGGATGCCCGGGTGCGCGCACAGGGGCCGGTGCTTGCGACCGCGCATGGTCCAGCGGTCGCAAGCACGGACGGGGTCGTGGCGATACTGGACGCGACCGACGGCTCGCCGCGACGCGCCTGGCCCTCCGGTGGCGACGTCCTGGGCGGGCCGGTCGCAGTCGCTGATGGATTTGCCTGGGTCACCCGCGCCGGGACCGTCGTGGGCGCGTCGGGATGGGTCGTCGAGACGGGCATATCGGCAGCCGGCGGAGGCGCGTCGGATGGGGAGCGTCTGTTTTTCGGCGGCCGCGAAGGCTCGCTGGTTGCGGTCGACCCGGCCGGTGAGCGCTGGCGGGCCTCGTTGCCGGGTCCGGTGATCGGCCATCCCGTGGTCAACGGCTCGCAGGTCCTGTGCGCGTACGCTGCAGCGGCGGGTCACTCCGGTGGCATCTCGCTTCACGACACGGCGACGGGCAAGGAGGTCTGGCGCTGGGGGGCAGGATTCGAGCCTGCCGCGCCACCCGCCTGGGGAGCAGCCGTCCTTGTGCCCGACATGGGTGGCGTCCTCCGTGCGCTGGACCCGGCGGACGGGTCCGAACTCTGGCACACCAACGGCCAGACGGCATACTCCACAACACCTGTGGCAACGCCCCTCTCGGTGTTTGCTGTCGAGGTCACGGGCCGGGTATCCCGACTGGACCCCGACGATGGTGGAGAGGTCTGGATCACCGATCTCGCGAGCGCCGCCACCGGAACACCCGTTGTCGTCGGGGAGACCCTCGTGGTGGGGCTCGCCAACGGCAGCATCGTGGGCCTCGGGACGCCCTTGGAGACGCCATGACCGAGACCACGCCCATCACGCTGGCCCTGGAGGGCACGGGCCCGCGGTTGTGTGCGCCGGGCCTCCCGCACTGCTTCGCGGACGACGGCGCCCGATTCGGGTTCGGGCATGACGACGGTGTCCTGCTGGTCGGCGCCACCAAGGCGGAGTGGTTCCCACTGGCCGACGTGGTGGCGTTGGATGCGGGCCCCTGGGGCTGGGTCGCCATGACCGAGGATCCGGATACTGGCGATGCGGCTGCCTGGCAGCTGTGCCCCGGCGGAGCGGAGCTCCGTGCCGCGATGCCGGACGGCGTGCGAGGCCTGCGCCTCGAGGGCGGCGCGCTGATCGAACGCCGAGGGTCCCGTTCGTGCGTCGCACGGCTGGTGCCGGATGCCTGCCGGGTCGACCTCCCGCTTGGCGCAGTTCGGGGGCGGGTCAGTGTTGCGGGGGACGCGATTGCGTGGGCCGATGGTCCCGACCTCTATCGGAGGGGCCCGGATGGCATCGTCCGAGCAGTCGGTCAGGCTCCGGGGCCGGTGACGAGGCTCCGTTGCGCGCCAACCGGGGCGCTCGTTGCGACCGTCGGGGATGAACGCAGCCTGATCGTGCCGCCCACGGGTCGACCGCGCGTCATCGAGGATTCCGGCGATGCGGTACTCGGCGGAAACGGGTTCCTGCTGCAGGTGGGGCCCGACGTCCGCTCGGTGCCTTGGACCGCCGATGCAGAAGGGCGATGGTTCCGCAACCGGGAGCTCTGTGGGAGTCCGCGAGCGGTGTTCAGCCCGTTGGAATCACGAATCGAGGACCTGTCGGGCCAACCAATGGTGGACGGCGTCGTTCCGTGTGCCGCCGCGGCATCGGCTACGGCGGTCCTGGGTCCCGCTGGGCGGACATGGCCACTGGACGGATCCGCGCCCAGCCCGGCGGATCCAGCGCTGATGGCGGAACACATCCTCGCCCACGAAGCCCATGTGACAGCCGTTCTCGACGGGCACTACCGCGTCCGTCCCCCGGGCGACGGCTTCGGCCCGTCGCGCACGCTGCCGGCGCCCTTCCATGACCCGGACTTGCTCGAAGCCATCCGGCCCGCCCGCGGCGGTTTCGTTCTCGTCGGAGGACGTGAGCGGGTCTTCGTGTCGTGGGCCGGCGAGATCCGCCGTGGCGTGCTCCCCCGGAGCCGCCGGGCGCCCGCCCCTCCCAGCGGATGGCACTGGAACGACGCAGGCCTGCTGCTCCGCCTTTCGTAGACCGTATCGATGCCCCGACCGGAGGGAGCCGCGGCGCGCTACTCGACCGTGACACTCTTGGCGAGGTTCCGTGGCCGGTCGATGTCCCGACCGAGCGCAAGCCCGGCCTTGTAGGCGAGGAGCTGCAGAGGCAGGACGGTCAGGAGGGGGCTGAGCAGGTCGGATGTTCGTGGCACTGCGATGCTGACGTCCCCAAGGGCTGCAGTCTCGTCGTCGCCCTCGGTGTGGATCAGGATGATCCGCGCACCGCGTGCCCTGCACTCCTGGAGATTGGACAGCGACTTGTCCTTCAGCGGGTCGTCCGGAGCAATCACGATCACCGGCGAGCCATCTTCAAGGAGGGCAATGGGTCCGTGCTTCATTTCTCCAGAGGGGTACGCGATGCAGGGGATGTAGGCGACCTCCATCAGCTTCAACGCACCCTCCGCCGCAACGGCTGCGTTCACGCCACGCCCCAGGAAGAGGACCATCTTCGCGTCCTGCACGCATCGCACCATTTCATCGATCGGTCCGGGGTCGGCGAGGTAGCGCTCCACGAGCAGTGGAATCTGCTGGAGGGCCTCTGCCACCTGCCTTCCCTGATGCGCAGACAGCGCACGGGTGCGGCCCACCTGCAGCGCGAAGAGCCCGAGGGCGGCCACCATGTTCGAGAAGGCCTTCGTAGACGCGACTGCCATCTCCGGACCGGAATGGACGTACACGCCCCGCCCGCACGTCCGGGCGATGGACGAACCCACGACGTTCACGACACCCATCGCCTTGCCGCCCTTGAGCTGGATCTCCTTGACGGCACCGAGGGTGTCCGCGGTCTCCCCGGACTGGCTGACCGCAAAAAAGAGGTCCGCAGGGTCGATTACGGGGTTGGAATACCGAAATTCGCTGGCGATGCAGGCCCGTGCCGGCACCCGCGCGAGCTGCTCGATCACCTGCGCGCCGACGAGGCAGGCGTGGTAGGCCGTGCCGCATCCGAGCAGGTTGATGTGGCGGATATCGACCTGCTCGCGGGGAGACAGCTCGAGCCCACCCAGCTTGGCTGTGCCGTCTTCGACAAGGACCCGGCCGCCCAGACACTGCCGCAGCGCCTCGGGCTGCTCGTGGATCTCCTTCAACATGAAGTGGGGAAAGTCTCCTTTCTCCGCATCGCCCCACTCCTCGGCCAGCTCCTCGATGACCGTCTGGTTTGTTCCCCCGTCGAGCCGCTGGGTCTGGACGCCCTGCGGGTCGAGCCGGGCGATTTCGCCGTCCTCGAGGAATACGACGCGCCGCGTGTGAGGCGTCAAGGCGTGGGGGTCGGACGCGATGAAGGTCTCTCCATCGCCGAGCCCGACCACGAGAGGCGACCCGTTCCGTGCGCAGATGATCACCTCTGGGTGATCCGCGAAGACGACAGCGACGCCCCAGGTTCCCCGGACACGGGCCAACGCAGCACGGACGGCTTCGAGGGGGTCACCGGCCGCATCGGGAGAGATGCTGTCATCGAGCGCGCCCTGGCCCTCGTAGAAGCGTGCGATCAGATGAGCGAGGATCTCGGAGTCGGTCTCGGACCGGAACCGGACGCCTTCGGACTCGAGCTTCGCCTTCAGCGGCCCCATGTTCTCGATGATTCCATTGTGGACGACCGCAATGCGCTGGAGTGTATCCATGTGGGGATGGGCGTTCTCCAGCGTGACACCGCCGTGGGTGGCCCAACGGGTGTGCGCGATGCCCGTCGAGCCTGCGAGGTCTCCCGGCACGGCAGCGGACAACCCCGCGACCCGGCCCACGGCGCGATGAACCTGCAGCTGCCGGTCGTCGTGAACCGCCAGCCCTGCTGAGTCGTAGCCCCGGTACTCCAGACGTCGGAGACCTTCCAGCAGCAGCCCCCGCGCCTGCCGGGGCCCGGTGTACCCGATGATTCCGCACATCGTTCCTCCTCGTGGTCCGAGCGGCCCGTCCCCTGCCGCCCGTTCCGCCTGCCCGCGGGTATCCTGCCGCCCCCACCCGCGCTCCGCCTCACTCCTCTTGGAGCGCTCGCATCAGCGCGTCGTGGGCGGGCCGGGGCAGGTAGCGCGAGACGTCGCCACCGTGACTCGCGATCTCCCGTACCAGCGAACTCGAGACAAAGATGTTTCGGGGTTCGCTGAGCAGGAACACGGTCTGCACCTGCGGTGCCATGTCCATGTTCGCGAGCCCGATCTTGAACTCGAACTCGAAGTCCGTGACGGCCCGAAGACCCCGAAGAATCGCCACAGCGCCTACCCGGTTGCAGTAGTCCACCAGCAATCCATCGAAGCGGTCGACCCGCACCCCCGGGAGTTCCGCTGCGACCTCTTCCAGGACGCGTTCGCGTTCGGCGAGCGGCAGGCAGTGGCGTTTGCCCGGATTGTGGCCGATTGCGAGAACGACCTCATCGAAGAGCGTCAAGGCCCGGTGCACGAGGTCGAGATGCCCCATGGTGATGGGATCGAACGAGCCGGCATAGACGGCGGTACGGGCCATGGCTTCCTCGCGCGTCGGGGGAAGGCGACTATCGCATCGGACGGACGCCCGCGGCACCGAGATGCCGGTAGATCAAGCTCCGCAGTCGCGGGTCGCGACGCAACGAGGCGAAGGCAGGGTCGAGGGCGATCGTGCGCCGCAGCTCGAGCTGGCCCTCGTCACTCAGCGCGCTCCGGTTGCGGAACGCCCGGTCCAGTGCCTCGAGTGCACGCTTGTGGTGGCCGGTCAATGCAGCCAGCTGTGCAACCGTCAATGCCGTCATGGGTGCGTCCGGCGCGATGTACTCCAACTGGTCGAGAGCGACCGCTGCCTCGTCCAGGCGATTCATGCGCGCGAGGCCGACGGCCATGCCGGCCCGGGCTTCGGCGTGGGAGGGGTCCCGCTCGAGGATCGTCTCGTAGTGAACGACCTCCGACCGATGATGCCCCCGTCTCTGGTCGGCCCGGGCGAGACGCAGCCGGATTGCCGAGTCCTGCGGAAACCGCTCTGCCAGCCACCCGTAGTGCCGGCTCGCCTCGTCGGCATTGTCGTGATCGTAGGCGGACCGTGCGAGCACCCGCCGTGCCCACGGATCTCCCGGATCCAGTGCGAATCGCTGCTGGGCTTCGAACAGCTGGTCGTCATCGTTCGGCACGAGCTGCCGGTACCAGGCCGCCCAGCCCATCCGGGTGAGGTGGTCGTCGTCTTCGTGCCGCGGTCCATCGGCGAATGCGGTCGGCTCCTCCGGTACCGGGTCCGGACCCTTGGCCGCAGGCATGGCAACTGCGCGGCTGCTGCCGCCGAGAGAATCGCTGCCGACCGACCGGACGAGCTCCCGGACCTGGGTGACGGCGGCCACTGCATCTGGCGGCTGGCGGTCCAGCCACGCCTCAGCTGCATCGATCCAGGTCCCGGCTGCGACGATCAACAACGCGGCTGCAAGAAAGCGCTGGTCCCAGAGCCCCGCCCATTCCGGCGGCAGTCGCGCCCGAACCGTGTGCTCCAGCTGGACATGGATGGGCCCGAGAAACAGCGAGAGCTCATCTCCCTCCTCGAGAATGCGACCACGGATGCCCAACCCCGTCCCCAGTCGGACGACGGC
>JAYYRS010000608.1:0-14567 GCA_036126975.1 Myxococcota bacterium | reverse complement strand
GCCGTCCGCCCCCCTTCTACTGTTTGCCCATTTCTTCGACGCCCACTCACCGTGGGACACCGCGCCAGATGCGGTACGCGCTGAGCTGCTCACCGCTCCATACGATGGCGTCTTTGACGGCAGTGATGCATCGATGGAGTGGGCCATCCGCGGCGCGCGGAGTGGTTCGCTCACCACCGCCGACCGCGTCCAGATCCGAGCGAACTACCTGGCGGAAGTCGCCTATGCTGACTCCCAGCTCTCTCGGATGCTGCATGCGCTCGATGAACGAGGGTACGGAGCAGACCAGCTGGTCGTTCTTTTTGGCGACCATGGAGAGACGCTCGATGAGCTGCCGCAGCGGCCCTACCAGCATGGGTTCGATGTGGAGCTGGTGAACATCCATGTACCGCTCATCTTTGCAGCGCGTGGACGCTACGAGGTGCCCCAAGGCGAGGTGCTCACCCGCCCTGTCTCGCTGCGGGATGTCGGTCCTACCGTGCTCGGGCTCGCAGGCATCGGGGGTGGGCTGGGAGATGGGGACGACCTCCGTGCCATCTGGGTCGACCCGGATGGGTGGACGACCGCCTCGTCGGCCCACTTTGCGGAAGCGACCAAGCCCGGCAGCAAGGAGCCGAAACAGCGATGGAACAACCTGGGCTTCGCGAGGTCCGTCGTCCATGATGGTTTGATGCTCCGCCGCGCGCCGGTTCTGGGGGAGAAGGCGCGTCTCCATCGTCTGGCGCCCGGTCAGCCCCATCATGACGATGCAGAGGGAGAGGCACGGCTGACCCACAAGCTGGATGTGTGGGACGCCGCCGCTCCCCGCCGCCGGGATGTCTCGCTTCGTCCCGAGACGCGTGCGGCGCTCGAGGCGCTGGGCTACCTGGCAGAATAATGATGTATCTTCATTTATCTGAAGCAGATTCAAATGTTGATATGTAGCCGCTTCTCGGATCGATGGAGGCCAGACCAAATACCGCATGGGTGGGTCGGATCGGCGCCCATCGGCGGTGCAGGCGCAGTCCGTCCAGCACGTCCCGGACCGGAACGCGCCTCCTCCAGCTGCCGACGGTGACATGCGGGAGCCAGGGCGCATCCCGTGTCTCCGGGTCGAGAGAACCACGCACGCGCGACCGGAGGTCGGCGAGCGTGGCGTCTGCATCCTGAACCTCCAGGAAGACGGCGCTGGTGAAGCTGTTGGCTCCCCCGATATCGAGGGTGGGCGGCGCACAGTTCAATCGTTGCAACGTGGACTGCAGCGCAGCGGGGTCGACATGATCCGGAAGGGGAAAGCCGGAATCGGAGCGAGTCCGGGGTGCGGGAAAGCCCGCCACGCAGATGGTGATGTGGAGCTGGTCGAGCGGCTGGGGGTCGAGCCACGGCTCGAGCGTTCGTTGGACGGCGGCGACGCGCTCGCGCAGGCGGGGATCGTCCAGACGCACCATCCAGACAAAGTAGGCCTGTCTTCCTGCATGCCACCGGGACCGGAGTCCGGGCGTCGGTCCCAGGGTGTGGGTCGCCGCCTGAAAGGCCTGCCATGTGTCCGCGAACATGGAGCCGCGGTATCGCGGAGGGGCCGGGCCCGCCGGCGCGGAGTGGCTACAGCACCAGGCCAGCGGTCGGAGGAGAGACCGCGTCTCTGGCGTCGGGGCCGGGATGGCTGGGATCAGATCGGGCTTTACAGGGCGCCAGCTGCAGCGAGAGCAGCAGCACCGCCGATGCCCACGGCGATCACGTCCTCGATGGTGCTCAGGATTGGAGAACCGGTGCCTCCGGTGGCTGCCGTGCTGCTGGCGCGAACCGTCGCCTTGCCGACGTGGGCGAGACCGGCGACGGTGCCACCGGCGGCCATTCCCATCACCGCAGTCACGAGGGGCTCGGTGCCCGCAACGAGCGAGGTCCCAACCAGCGCGCCTGCCAGCGGCCGGACAACGGTGCCCACCATGTCGACGAAGTGGTCGACAAACGGCACCTTGTCGGCCGCGACCTCGAACAGCACGCCCGTGGTGAAGGTCAACACCGCGGCTGGGTGACCGAGGAAGGCGACCGGACCGGTCAGCTCGACCGCGCCGGTGTAGCCGAGTGCGCTCACCAGCAGGAGGGGAAGGAAGGCTCGCAAGCCCGCGGTGGCTGCCAGCGTGACGCCGAGCCCGAGCGGGAGGGCGACTTCAATGAGTTCCATCATGGACTTCTCCGGACATGCCGGCAGGTGGGTGTCCGGCGGTTGCCGGACATACGGCCGGGCCCTGCCCCCTATTCGAGGGAATTTCATCGTTGCCGGAGCACCGGAATGGCGGGTGCTCGAGAGTGTCCTGTTGGAAGGGAGCATCACAGCTCCCACCGGTGCTGCGATCGGGCGGGTCAGGCTGATCGGTGGGTCCTTGGCCTCCGTCCTCTCCTGCGTTCGAGCTCCCGTCGCCCCCTGCGGACCGTCCGAGCGATGGGGTGGTGCCTGCCAGTGCTCCCGATACGGGAGCCCAGAAGTCGGGAGCGCCCTGAGTGGATTCAACGAGACGGTTGCGGTCGCGGAGGCCGGCGCCCACACATGGACCGCCGAGATTGCGGAGTCATGGTCGCAGGGGCGGGCGATATTCGGCGGGGCCATTACCGGAATCGCGCTGCGTGCACTCGACCGGCTCGTTCCAGAAGGGCGGGCACTGCGATCCGTCCTGGTCGACTTCACGGGGCCGGCTGAACCGGGTGCGTTTCGGATCGATGCGCGGGTGCTGCGGTCTGGCGGCTCTCTGTCGCAGGCGGAGGCGCGGGTGTTCCAGGGTGATCGCGTCGTCGCGGTGATGCTCGCAGCCTACGGTGCCCCGCGACGGACCGGCGTGGCGTGGCCCGCGCGGAAACGGGGGGATGTGCCTGCCCTCGATGGGCTGATGGCGTTCCCCTACATCCCGGGCGTCACCCCGTCGTTTACGCAGCACTTCGACTACCGCTGGGCGACGGAGCGACTTCCGTTCACGGGCGCCGATCGACCCGATGTCGACGGATTCGTGCGGCCCGCTGGGGGAGACGCATCCGTGGACGCGGCCATGCTGCTCGCGCTGGTGGACGCGTGGCCTGCGCCGGTCCTGTCGTTGTTTCGGGGCGTGGCGCCTGCGAGCACGGTCACATGGATGGTGAACATCGTGGGGCCACTCGACGGGGCGCCCCCGACCGATGGATTCTGGTGGTTCGAGGGGAGGACCAACGCCTCCGCAGGTGGCTACGCCGATGTGGAAGGATGCATCTTCGACCCGCTCGGGCGACTGGTCGCAACCTCGAAGCAGCTCGTCGCGGAGTTCTCGAAACCCGACTGATGCCCGACTCAGTCGAGCAGCCCCCGGATCGCGGCCACGCGCCTTCCGAGCACGCCAGCGAGCTTCAGCATCACGCGGACACCTCCGCCGAGGTTCTTCTGCGCCAGCAGCTCGCGGAAGGCCTGCAGACTCTCATCGGCGGGCATCCAGAACGGGTCCGGGTCCTTGTTCTTGTCGATGAAGAGGGTCCGACGACGAACGAACGTGCTGTAGGCCCATTGGGAACTCGCAATGCCGGTTCCGGTCTCCTTGGTGCCGGTCCAGGGGAGCTCCGGCATCGTGCCGGTCAGCGAGTGGTTGTTCACCAGTGCGATGCCCACATCAAGGCGCCGGGCGAGCGCCTCTCCCCTGTCCAGGTCCCGGGTCCAGACGCTTCCGTTGAGCCCATACCGACTGTCGTTGGCGAGGCGGACCGCCTCCTCGGCGTCCGAGACGCGACAGACTGCGACGACCGGACCGAAGGTCTCGTCTGTCATGACCTTCATCTCGTGCGTGCAGTGATCGAGGACGGTCCCGGGAAACCCATTGCCGACCCCCGTGCGCTCGCCACCGCAGCGGATGGTTGCGCCGCGCGAGACGGCATCCAGGAGGTGGGCTTCCACGATGGCGAGCTGGGATGGGTTCTGTATGGCACCGAGTTCTGCCTCTCCGGACCCGTCTGCGACGCGCAGACCGCGTACGACCCGTGTCAGCTTGTCCACGAAAGCGTCTGCAACGGAAGCCTCGACATAGACCCGCTCGATGCTGGAGCAATCCTGGCCGCTGTTGAACATCGACCACTGGGAGATCCCGAGCGCCGTCCGGTCCAGGTCCGCGTCCGCGAGCACGATGGCGGCGTCCTTCCCCCCCAGCTCCAGTGAGCATGGGATGAGGCGCGCTGCGGCTGCTGCCGCCACCAGCCGACCCGTGGGTACACTGCCCGTGAAGACGACCGCATCGATCCCCGCCTCGATGAGCTCCGCGCCGACATCTCCGCCACCCTGGACCAGGTGCACGACATCCGGTCCCATCGCCTCCCGAGCGAGGCCGGCGAGCCATGCTCCCGACCGGGGCGTCTGCTCCGAGGGCTTCATGACGACGGCGTTCCCCGCGAGCAGGGCCGGCAGAAGGGACTTCATGAAGTTGGATACGGGGTAGTTCCACGGAGCGATGATCCCCACCACGCCACGCGCGACGGGCTCCACGACGGCTCGCTTTCCCGGGAAGTCGAGCATGGAGAGGGAGACCTTGTGGGGCGCGAGTGCCGTGCGTGCCGTGCGGATTGCCGCCTCAGCAAATGCGACGGCGTTGTTGAGCTCTGCGACTTCGCACATCCCCGGCGTGCGGCCCAGCTCCGAGGCGAGGATGGCCGCTCCCTCCGCGCGGCGTTCAACAATCCGCCGGCCGAGCGCACGCACCCTCCGGGCCCGCTCGGGGAACGGCGTCCCTGCCCAGCGTGCCTGCGCGGCCCGGGCTTCCCGGACGAGGCTCCCGATACCGGCCACTGCTGGGCCCTCGACAGGGGGCAGTGCTTCGCCTGTGAGGGGATTGACGGAACCGGGGGATTGGGCGGTCATGGTGGCCTCTCGGTGGAGAAGGGGGCGCGCGAGGCGGGCGGCGCAACCACCAGGTGGCCGGCCCATCAGGGCCCCGTGCAGGCCGGCTACTCCGCGGAGGGGTCTTCGGGCCAGTCGTTCCGGGTCACGTCGACCGGCTTGCCAAGTCCGTTGCCGATCTTCTGGGCCTGACCTCGCAGGTCCATCGTGTCGTCAGCATCGAAGAGCACGCGGTCCCCGGATTTCATCCCCAGGTAGATCGCGGAGCACCGTCCATCCTCATCCATGAGGGTGTTCTCCAGCTCGACGCGCTTGATGTCCCGCACTGGATACTGGGCACGGATCGGCACGTCTTGTCCTTCTGGGTAGCGGTCGACCTTCACCACATCCTTCTGGGTACCGATGCTGGTCATGCGCCGCTCCTTGCTCCGGCAGGGAGGGCCCTCTGGCTCGGGCAGGGCGACGGTGAAGGCCCTGGCCATCGCGGCCTGGCCGCCGGGCGACTGGACGACGAGATCGGCTGGCCCGGGCTTGGCGGCTGCCGGTACCCTCCCGCTGAGAGAGGTCGGGCTTCGGATGCTGAGGTCTTCGAGGTCCTGACCGCCGAGGCGCGCGGTTGTGCTCTCCGGGAAGTTCGCCCCCGTCACGACGATCACGGTCCCGGCTGGGCCGGTCGCCGGTTCAAGGGCGCTGACCGTGGGAGGCGCGGGGGAACAGGCGAACACGGACAGGAGAAGGGCGGTGGTCATGGCGCGAGCAGACCACCCGGTCGTGGGAGCCGTCAAGGGTCGGCAGCGGCTTCCTCAGCGCTTCTCGAGACGGGGAATGAGCACGATTTCCGTACGGCGGTTTGCCGCCTTGCCCTCCGGGGTCTCATTGTCGTCCACGGGCCGGTGCTCGCCGTAGCCGACAAGGGCAAGATTGTTCTCCGATACGCCATTCTCAACGAGAATGGTCAGGACGGTGCGTGCGCGGAGCGCGCTGAGTGCCCAGTTGTCTGGATAGGTCGCTCCCGGCCGGACCGGGTCGTCATCGGTATGCCCCTCGACCTGGATCTCCCGGTCGTCGACACTTCGAAGGACAGCCGCGACCGTCACCAGGGCATCTCGCCCGGTCTGCCTCACCGCCATGCTGCCCGAGTCAAACAGGATCGCATTGGACATCTGCACCGTGAGCTTCCCACTGAGCTCGGTGATGGTGATCTGTCCGGCTTCGATCTGTCCCTGCAGGGCTGCAACGAGCGCGTCATGTTCGGCGGTCTTCTGCTCGAGAGTTGCCTTCTCAGCGGCGAGCTGCTGGGCCTCCGCTTCCATTCGCGCGATGCGCGTCCTCGCCGTGGCTGCCTCGGCCTCGGCCTGTGCGCCTGCCGCCTGCACGGTGGCCAGCATGGCCTCCATTTCGGCCTTCTGCGCTCTCGCTCGGCGGTCAGCAGCGCTCAGTTCCTGGACCTTCGCGGAGAGGTCATCGAGCGCGATCCCGAGCATCTCATTGCGTTTCTCGAGTCCCAGGGCCAGGGCATCCAGCTCACTGGCCTGGGTCCTGGCGGCGCGGAGGGCCGCCTCGAGGTCCCCTGCGCGCGCCACCTGATCATCGCGGTCCGAGGTGACCTCGGACAGCGCGTCCCGGAGCATCGCCTCCCGCGCGAGTCCTTCATCATGCTTCTTCTTCGGTACACAGCTGAATGCCAGGGTGCTGATGGCGAGGGCAGCGGCATGTCGCATCGGGGTCTCCGGTCCGGATGCGGTGCGTATGGATCTGCGGATGGGTCGGCAAGTGAGACGCGGGGCCGGTGATGTGGGCCTTCGGGCTGCCACCGGGGGAGAGAACCCCATAGGCTCCCAGCATGGGTCACGGCGACGACCCCCATCCCACAATCCTGGAGCCCGCGATGCGAAAGATGCTGTTCATTCTCGGAACCCTCGCCCTTCCTGTTGGTGCCTCTGCCCAGAAGGCCAAGGGCGTTGCAGACAAGAAAACCGGTGTGCGTGTGAAGCTCACCCAGAACCTCTACGACATCCAGAATGACTGGAACGTCCTGGATGGAGACGAGGGCGACAGGACGGAGACGAATTCGTTCAATCTCCTCAATGGACCGGGCAGGACGGAGGTCACCTACCTCTTGGGCAATGGCCTCGAGCTGGGTGTCATCGGTGGCTACGCGAACGCCTCCCAGGCGTATGACGGCGAGGATGTCGGCCGTGGCTACAGCTATGACATCGCCCTGACCGGGGCGTACAACATCAAGGCAGGCGACGTGGGCAAGTTCTTCGTCCAGCCGATCGTGGGCATTGGTCGGGATGCCTACACGCCCGATGGCGGTGATGAGACCGTCTCCAAGGGCGTGTGGCTCGGCGGCGCGGCCGGCCTCCGCGTCAAGCTCTTCAAGCGCGTCACGTTCGACCCGCAGCTCGAGTACACGCAGGAGACGTTCACCCTCGAGCTGGATGGAGACGAGGTGGAGGACGTCGAAGGTAAGCGCTCGAACGTGGGCGTCCGGTGGGGCCTCACGGTCGTGCTCTGAGCCCGGTGGACGCGCCGTCGCGCGCGCGCGGCGGCGCCCGCACCCGCACGGTGCGGGTGTTTGCGTTTTCGCGCTGGGGGCAGCCTGACAGGGGGAGTGACCTCGGGTACCCTCCGCGAACGCCCCTCGATGGAGGCTCCATGGGACACCGCGTCCGCACATCCGCAATCTTGATCACGGGAGTCGCTGCCTGCAGTGGCTCCGACGTCACGGTCACGAAGCAGGACAGTGAGCTGCTCGTCTCGCCTCCATTCTCGGACCTGGGGGTGGTGGCCGTGGATACGGAGACCGAGCAGCGGGTCACCCTCCAGAGCACCAAGGGAGACATCGCCCTGCTGGCAGTCGATCTCGTGAACGTCGAGGGCACGGCCTTCTCGATTCCGGATGCGCCCCCGACGGCGGTCTCGGAGGGATCGCCCGAAGAGCTGGCGGTGCTCTACGCGCCGACCGAGAGTGGCTACCACTGGGCACGCTTGACGCTCCAGTCCGATGCCAACAACAGCCGGGTCGAGGTGGAGCTCCGCGGACAGGCGGCCATTCCATCCGCCGCGGTCTACCCCACCCTCATCGATTTTGGTCGCGTGCCCGTTGGATCGACCGGCACCGCAGGGTTCGTCGTCCACAACACGGGCAGCGTTCCGCTCACGGTCGATACGATCGACGTGAGCAATGAGCATTTTGCCGTGGCGGCGGCGCTGCCCATGGAGCTGGGTTCTGGCGAGACGGAGCAGATCGAGCTGACCTTCACCCCGACGGAGGAGACGGCTGCGCTCGGCGAGGCCACGCTCGCGGTCGAGGGAGACCGCGTGGTCGCCCTGCGCGGCAATGATTGTTCGACGGGCTCCGGACCCCTCTACGACCTCGACGGGGATGGCTCCTCGTGGTGTACCGATGACTGTGATGACGACAACCCGGACGCTCGACCGGGTCGCATCGAGGTCTGCGACAGCGTGGACAACGACTGTGATGGCGACATCGATGAGGGAACGTCCTGTGTGGATGATGATGGAGACGGTCTCTCCGAGGATGAAGGCGACTGCAACGACGCCGACGCCACCGTCTCGCCGGAGCGCTCCGAGGTCCTCGGAAATGGCATCGACGATGACTGTGACGGAACGGCGGATGATGGTGCAGGTGACCTCGATGGCGACGGCGTGACCACGGCGGGGGGGGACTGCAACGACGGGAACGCAGACATCGGTCCGGGTGCCATCGAGATTGCCAACGGTCTCGATGACGACTGCGACGGCATCATCGATGAAGGGACAACCGCCTACGATGATGATGGGGACGGATTCACCGAGGTGGGAGGCGACTGCGACGATGCGGATGCCGGCGTGAACCCGAGCGCCCTCGAGATTGCGAACCGGCTGGATGACGACTGCGATGGAGACGTCGATGAGGGTACGGCCTACGCAGATGGGGACGGCGATGGCTGGACCGGAGCGGCCGGTGATTGCGACGACAGCGACGCAGCGGTGAATCCGGGAGAGGCAGAGATCCCCGGCGACGGGATCGACAACGACTGCAGCGGCAGCGGGAGCTGAATCATGAGCACCATTACGCGTTGGAGCCGCCTGCTCCCCCTGCCGGTCGCTGCCGCCCTGGGCTGGGCGTCGCCTGCCACCGCCGCCAACATCCTCTACTGCAATGACTACGTGCTCGGAACGGATCGGATGGCGCAGGCCCTCGCGACCTACGGGGGCGTGCACTCCGTCACCTCGACCACCTCGATCTATACCTGCGAGTCCTACATCTCGACGACGAGTTGGGACCTCGTGATCATGGCGGTGCAGAACAGCAGCTACTCGACCCCGCAGTTCAACAGCTACGTCGTCGGGGGTGGACGGGCCATTCTGCAGGACTGGACCCGGGACTCGACGCGCGGGGCGGCGGCGGGTGTGAGCTACAGCTCGCTGAACTCGACCACCATGACCGTCTCCTACCCTGCATTTCAGACGGGTCTGTCTTCGACCACGGTGGGGTTTGCGAACCCAGGGTGGGGGATCTTCACCATGGGCATGTCGACGCCGGGCGTGACTGCGGCGACCTTCGCGGGTGGCGACACGGCGATCGCGCTGACCCGGTCTGACACCGTCATCGTGAATGGCTTCCTGACAGACACCGTCGCGTCGGTCGCCGATGGTGCCCAGCTCTACATCAACGAGATCGACTTCCTCCTCGCCGGGGCGTGCGATGCCGACGGCGACGGCTACGATGCCGTCGGCGATTGCGGTGGCGCAGACTGTGACGACACGGACCCGGCGGTGAACCCGGGTGCGACCGAGACGCCGTACGATGGCGTCGACGACGACTGCGATGGGAGCGACCTGACCGACGTCGATGGGGATGGCTACGACGCCGCCCTCGTGGGGGGCGCAGACTGTGACGACACAGACCCGGCGGTGAACCCGGGTGCGACCGAGACGCCGTACGATGGCGTCGACGACGACTGCGATGGGAGCGATCTCACCGACGTCGATGGGGATGGTTTCGACAGCGACCTGGTCAGCGGGGGAACGGACTGCTCGGATGGGGATGCGAGCGTGTACCCCGGCGCTTCGGAGTCCGCGGACGGCGTGGACAACGACTGCGATGGCACCGTGGATGAAGGCACCGATTGGTACGATGACGACGGCGACGGCTGGACCGAAGACGGTGGCGACTGCGATGACGGGGAGTCCACCATCAATCCCGGTGCCGCCGAGACGGCGGATGGCGTGGACGAGGACTGCGATGGGGTCATCGACGAGGGAACCAGCGCCTATGACGACGACGCGGACGGCTATTCGGAGGATGCGGGCGATTGCAACGACGACGACCCCGCGGTGAGTCCGGTCGAGGCCGAGGTCTATGGCAACGGTGTGGACGATGACTGTGATGGCGTCATCGATGACGGCAGCTTCGATGCCGACGGGGACGGCGTCATGGCATGGGCCGGCGACTGCGACGATTCCAACCCCGACGTGTACCCCGGCGCCCCGGAGACGGCGGACGGTGTAGACGAGGACTGCGACGGCGAGGTCGATGAAGGCACGAGCTTCTATGACGATGATGGCGACGGCTACACAGAGGAGGAGGGAGACTGCCACGACGGAGATGCGAGCGTGGGACCCGGCACCGAGGAGGTCACGGACAACGGTGTTGATGATGACTGTGATGGTGCCGTGGATGAGGGGGGTACCGCCTACGACGACGACGGGGATGGTTACTCCGACGAGGCCGGCGACTGTGATGACGGGGACGCTGCGGTGTTCCCGGGTGCCGAAGAGGTCACGGACAACGGGATCGATGACGACTGCGATGGTGATACGGACGAGGGCAGCTCTGATGACATGGACGGGGACGGCGTCGCCGGTGCAGACGGAGACTGCGACGACGAGAACGGCTGGGTCTACCCAGGCGCTGCCGAGATGTGCGATGGCATCGACAACGACTGCAACGGCGTAGCAGACGAAGGCTGCGACGAGGTCGAGGGGGAGGTTGCCGCCAAGGCGCCGGAAGGATGCAGCACCACGCCTTCGCCTCGCCGGGCACCATTCCTGCTTGGTCTCCTCGGACTGGCCGTCGCCGCAGGGCGCCGCCGGCGCTGAGTTCCGCGACGCCACGGTCCACATCGCTGGGCAATCGCGCTGAAATCCCCGGAGCGGTGTCCGTTTTGGTATACCGGTTCAGATGGGGCAGGTGCGCCCGATCCACTGGAGTCGCAATGCCCGACCATCAGCAGCAGACGACGACCACGACGTCGACCGGCCAGAGTGCGTCGTCGTCGGGAGGGTCTACCGACCAGGCCCAGCAGCTGGTGGGCAATCAGGCGATCGTCGACATCATCTCTGCCCAGAACCAGTACACCGGGCCGCGGGAACTCAACCCGAACAAGAACGGCATCGTGTTCATGGGGATGAACGAGTATGCCCACGACGAGGCCAACAAGCTCAATGCCCTGAATCGAGGCCGGGGTGGCGCCGTCGGCGCCCGGCCGCAGGCCAAGCAGGACCACATCAAGCGAAACGGACGGGAGTTCGACCTGACGACCGAGGCGGGCTGCGCCAGCTACGTCGCAACCCTCGGCCTCCCAGACCAGCTCGCGGTGGACACCGCGGCATTCCTCAGCCGCGGCGGGAAGGACGCTCGGGACGAGCTGGCACAGTTCATCCGCATCCTCTCCGAAGCCGAGATGGGGGAGCGCTCGATGGACCGCATGGTCCTGTCAGGCCACTCGATCGGGTCCCAGATCTGGGGTGACCACAACGGCAACATCAACTTCACCGAGCTCGATGAACTGTTCGACCTCTTTCCCAAGGCTGCGGCGCAGATCGAGCACCTGATGCTCTCTGCCTGCTACTCGGGCGGAGAGGCAAAGATGGACCAGTACCACGAGATGTTCCCAGGTCTCGCCAGCATCTGGGCGTACCACGACTCGTCGCCGGGTACCTGGACCGGTGCCATGGACCAGATGGAACGATGGGAGGGCGCCACCCGGGATGGCAAGGATCCGGGCGGGGTCGACCCCGGGCTGGCGCGGGGGACCCGCAAGTCCAAAAACGTCTCCACCTGGAACGCCAAGGACGGCTACCAGGGCGACAAGCCGATGAGCATCGGTGACATCACGCGCGAGCTCGATGGGCAGGAATCGATGTTCCAGTCGTACTTCAACGGCGACGAGGAGGTCGAGACGCCCCAGTCCGGGCCATTGCGGTCCTACTACGGGATCGTGCAGCGGGCCCTGAGCCACCGGGAGTTGGAATCGGGTCGAGTGGCAGGACTCGAGAAACGCCGGGACGTCACCATTCGCCTGCTCTACTTCAAGCTCGTGAGCGGCAAGTTCGGGTCGCATTACGGCAATCAGCTCTCGGAGGGTGCGGCTGCGGCTGGCCTCACCGTGCCGGCTCTCGGCGAGATCGGTCGCAAGGAAGCCCTCGCCTTCATCGATGCGATGGAGGCGGCAGGCGGTGACAGCGCTACGGCTGCAGCCGTCGACCTGATGAAGCGGGGTCTCCGGGACCTCGACAACGACGTGATCCCGACCTCGTGGGTCTGAGCTTGCTTCTTGTGGGCGCCGCCTGTGCGGCGGCCCCCACCGCCGCGCCTGCCGCCAGCAATCCGATTGGCAGCGTCATCGCTGTTCCGATGAACATCTCGGGTGCGGTCCCGCCGGTTTGCCAGCTGCCATTCAGTGCGGAAGGAAAGCCCTGTGCCGATACGGGTCAGCCCGTGACGATGACGCCGGCCCAGGTCACCACACTGGACGGTGTGCTGGCGGACCCGGCGACATGGGGTGGAGACGAGGCGAAGTGTACGCTGCCGCTCCATGGATTCGTCTGGCTGGACGATGCCGGTCGCGTGCGGCAGCAACTCGCGGTCTCGTTGCTCTGCGACAAGGTGGAGGGAGCCCCGGCCGTGCCGGGGCAACCCGCAGCTCCGGCAGTGCGGGGAATCAGTGAAGTTGGCGCGACGGCGCTTCGCGCACTCTGCGCAGACGCCGGTCTCCCGCACTGCCACATCTCGGAACCCGGGCAGGCCTTCGGTCGCTGAGCGCGTTGCTCACTACGGAAGGTACGCCGAGTTCCGCGACCAGTCGCCGTCCGGATAGTGGAAGAAGAGCAGGCCACCGTCCGCGAGAAAGTCGATAACGTCGGCGGAAACGGCAGGGTCGATGGCCGGACAGCCCCATGTCTCTGCGGTCTCGCCCCAGTAGCTGACGTAGCCCGCTTCGCTGCCTTCCCACGGATGTACGACGATGGCACGGCTGCGGACGAGGCCGTTGTAGCGCGACTCAAGACCATCGAGCCGCAGGGAGTAGCCCCACATCCCGGTGTAGGTCTCCGCAGCCCGCATCATGCCAAGGCTGGACTGGTGCGAGTCGTTGATGTTGCTGAATGTGTCTGCGGCGCCGGTGTCCGAGGTGGTCGACGAGCCCTCGCCGTGGGCCACGAAGAGCTCCCACTCGAGGCTGTTCTTTGCGAGGTCGTAGACCCACTGTCGCTTGTTGCTTGAGTGCAGCGAGAAGTCGGTGACGGCGTACGCGAACCGGTCGGTTTCGCGGTTGACCCAGGCCGTATCGAACGCGAAGAGCGCATCCTCGGCCACGGTCTGGTCCACACCATCTCGCATCATGTCGCCCACGCTCGTGAAGCCGAGCGTGATCCGGAATTCGCCGTCCTTCTCGTCGCCGGAACTGCTGACCCAGGTGTCCGCGACCACGTAGTAGGACCCTGCCTCCAGGAAGGCTCCGCTCCTCCAGTGTCCCCGGTCGATGCAGTCGTCGCTGTCGAGTGTGGCGAGCACGTGGACGTCGATGTCCGCCCCGGACTCCATGCGGCTCTGCGGGAGGTCGACAGCGAGAAATCCGTCATCGCTCAGGTCGACCCGGTAGACCACCTCCCGTCCGGATTCATCCGTCGACGGTGCGCAGCTGTACCGATCGAAGTCGTCGAAGGGGGCGCCCACCGTGGTTGTGTCATCGGTGTACGGAAACTGGTCCACGCACACCACATCGGTGGGGCAGGGATCGAACTCCGTCGTTCCGCCTCCTCCGTCGTCGCCGGAGCCGCTGCCGTCCCCGCCGCCGGAGCCGCTCCCGCTGCCGGAGTCGCCGCCAGAGCCGCTTCCAGAGCCGCTTCCGGACCCTCCTCCAGATCCGCCCCCGTCATCGCCAGCCCCGCCTCCGTCGTCGTCCTCCTCGTCGTCGTCGTCGCCTTCGTCGTCGTCTTGGGAATCGATGAGGTCCTCATCCTGCTCATCTTCATCACCGTCTTTTCCGGGATCGGGGAAGCAGGACACGATGAGCAGAGGGAGCAGCCATGCGAGAGTGGGCTTCATGGGGGCCTCCAGGTGGAGCGAGGCTATGGCCGCCAATCTTCGTTGGCCAGCCTTGATGGCGGGTTGTCACGCAGGCGTCAGCCGAAGATGACGTCGGGGCCCGCTGTCGGCAGAATCCGGGAGAGGCACCGGGCTATGGGCACGCGCATGACGCCCGCGCTCCAGCATCTGTGGACCCTGCTTCGCCTGGATCGGACGGGAGACCGTTCCTTCGTGGGCCAGTCCCAGGATCTCGGTTGGGGTGCCGTGTTCGGGGGTCAGGTGGTGGGCCAGGCCCTTTCAGCCGCGGCGCAGACGGTCCCGGATGACCGCGTCGTCCACTCCCTGCATGGCTACTTCCTGCGGCAGGGAGACGCGGCGTGTCCGATCACCTACACGGTCGACCCCATCCGCGACGGGCGG
>JAYYRS010000607.1:0-3150 GCA_036126975.1 Myxococcota bacterium | reverse complement strand
GTCGTGACGGACCCCTACAGCGCGGCGGCGATGCTCGCCTCCGGGGCGCTGGAGGGCGATGCTGCCGATGCCGCTCGGCATCGGATCGAGGCGGCGCTCCGGCTGCAGGACGACGGTTCGCGTGTGCTGGCCGTTCCGGCTGGCGTGGTCGGCGTGGATGGCTCTCCTCCCTCGCAGACCGAGGCCACTGCCATCGCTGCCATCGCGCTCGCAGACGGCAGTCCGGACCTTGCGGCCGACCTCGGCGCCGCAGTACTGGGCGGCTGGCGACCCGGGGTGGGCTGGGGCGACGGCGCGGCGGACCTGCGCGGCCTTAAGGCCGTGCTCGCCCTGTTCCGGGAGCCCCTGCCCGCCGAGGTCGCCATCACGATCTCCCGGGATGGACGCGAGGTGGCGCGCCGCACGTTGCGAGATGCCGCGCTCCGCGACCTGTCCGTCCTCGAGGTGCCGGCACGGGACGCCGCGGGGCTGCACAGCTGGACGGTCGCGGCCGAACCACCGGTTCCAGGGCTCGGCTTCGCGTTCACCCTGTCCAGCTGGGTGCCGTGGGCGGGGGCGCTCGGACCGTCGGGACTGGAGCTCGAGATTGCGCTTCCCGAGACCCTGGCGGTGGGACAGCCCGCCACCGTCGAGGTTGCGGCCTCGGCGCCGGCTGGCGACACGCTGACGCTGACCGTTCCGCTGCCGCCGGGTACCGTCCCCGAGACGCGCGGCCTCGATGCCCTGGTATCCACCGGTGTCCTCTCGTCCTGGCGAGCCGACGACCGGGGCGTGACGCTCACCGCGCCCCCACTCCGGCCAGGGCAGCCGCTGCGTGTCCCGCTCCCGATCGTGCCCACCCTCGCCGGACGCTTCCACCCCGCTCCTGCCGCGCTCGCGACCGCCCGGGCTCCCGACACGCCCGCTCGATCCACCCCGACACCGTGGGTGGTGCGTCCCGCCCCGGGTGACCGCCCGTAGCGGCCGCGACGGCCCATCATGCGAAGGGCGCGCGGAACGGGGCTGCGTCCGGGAAGGCCTCCGTCGCATCGATACCGAAGCGTTCCAGCAGGCCCGCGGCGAGCGAGGCGGGCGTGACCAGGGTGCCGGTGGTCGATGCTGCACCGGTCATGGGGTCCACGGCCATTCCCGTCAGCGTGTCGTCCGTGGCGCCGACGACGCGCCCCCCTGCGATGCCCGCGCCGACGAGCATCGCGCTCGTGTACGGCCAGTGGTCCTTTCCCCCGACGCTGTTCTGGACGGGAGTTCGACCCATCTCGGAGAGCACGAGCAGCGTCGTGCGCTCGTCGAGCCGCCCGCCTTCCGGCGCAGCGGCCCTGCCGAGCATCTGGAGGAGCTGGGAGAGTTCTCCAAACATGTGCTCGAAGTTGCGGTCCTGGAGGTCATCATTGGACGCATGGCTGTCCCACTGGGACAGCAGGGGGACGGTGCCCTCGATGACCACCGCGCGGCTCAAACCGCCGGAAAGCGCTGCGACGCCCGCCTCCGCCTGCTCCCGCCACTGCGCGTAGGCCTGGAGTCGGAGCTGCGCGATGCCGGCTTCCAGGTCGTCATACCGCGAGAGTCCCTCGACGTACTGGTCGACCAGGACGCTCGGCTCATCCGCAGCCATGAACCCGGCCTCTTCTGCCAGGAACCCACGGATTCGGGACTCCACACCGGGATCGAAGCCTGCATCCGCCGGCAGGGAGCCGTCGACCGTTCCCAGCAGGGTGCGGCTGAGCGGTGTGGTCGAGGCCCCGAGCGCTCCAGGGTAGCGCGGCCCTGATACGACCAGCGCGGGGAGCGCAAGGCCGGCACCAGCCGCCGCGCCCACCCGGGTTGCGACATCCGCAAAATCGGTCCTTCGGGAACCGGTCATCATCAGCCGCATGCACTTCGGGTGCGAGATGGAACCCACGGCGATGCCGTTCACCACGCAGCTCCGCGCGCCGTGCTGCTCGAAGAAGCTGCGCACCGCCGGCCGGGACGCCGCATCGGCAAAGGTGATGCCGCCGGCCGTCGCGAGCGTGCTGTCCGGGGGGCCCTGCACCGTCGCCGAGTCGAGATGTGGGTCGAAGACGAAGGTGGGGTCCCAGCCTCCGTTCGCCACGTAGACGATGAGACAGTCGCCCCCGGAGGCGTGTGCGAGCCGGGGCGCCAGCATTCCCGCGACACCAGCGGCAGCGCCGCGAATGAGGAGTTCCCGGCGATTCATGGCGCCACCTCCCACTCCACGATGCGCCCGCCACGACGGTCTCCTGCGACGAGCGGGAAGTCATCGGAGAAGGCCCCGACCCGCTGGTCGAGCGCCTGCTGGTAGATGACACCGGCCCCGTCGCCATCCAGCCACCACCGCCCCGTGATGCCATAGACCGATGACTGGAGCCAACCCTCCTCCGCGCCATCTTGCGAGAGGCCCAGGATCTGCAGGGGGGCATTGTCGACCGACCATCCGTCTACGACGTCCGCAGGGCCACGCGCAAACTCCCAGTCCTGCTCCCATGCCTCCACCACACCGTCTCCGTCGACGAGGGTGACGGTGGACGCCGCCGACCAGGTGTCCTGCGCGGCGACACCCACAGGGAGCGGGGGGTCCCAGGACCATTGCAGAAGGGCTTCCCCCGCTGGGCCCCAGAGTTCGCGCGACCAGAGCCACGCATCCGCGCCATCGACGTCGTAGGTCTCGATGACCCGCGTTCGAGTGGCACTGCCGGAGATGATGTCGCCCGTGCGGATCGCCCAGTCCGTGCCGCCCGCGAGCACAGCGCTCTGGGACGTGATCACGATGACGGTGCTGCCCCCTGTGCGGACCACGGCATCGGAGACGCCCGACAGCCGGGCCTCGGTGCCTGGCGCCCCACACGCAAACCACGTGTGCAGGCGGTCCCGTTGTGCCTCAGAAGGACCGCCACCGGCCGGCATGGTCCCGGCGTGGACCCGGGCGAGGATCCGGTCCTGCCACGCCACTGCGTCCTCCAGTGAATCAAAGTCGACGCCTTCCGGAGCGCCATAGCGGTCCGCCTCCTTCCGGCCTTCGCTGTGGCACCCGGCGCACCACGTCAGCAGGAAGGGCTGACCAGTCCGCGCCCAGGAACCCGGGTCGACGCACGGGTCGTCGTCCACCGGCACGGGCTCTTGTTCTGGGGATTGCGCAGGTGCGGGCGGCGC
>JAYYRS010000606.1:0-12024 GCA_036126975.1 Myxococcota bacterium | reverse complement strand
GTATCCCGCATCGTCGAGCATCCCGATCACCTTGTCGACGAGCTTGGGTCCTTCGACCGACCAGTCCAGACCGCTTCCGTTGTGCGGGACCGGGATCAACGTGTAGGCGGCATGGTGCCCCTCGGGCGCCATGCTCGGGTCGGTCAGCGTCGGGACATGCAGGTACTGGCTGAAGTCCTCCGCCAGGACCTTCCGCTCGAAGATATCGGTGAGCAGCTCTTCGTAGCGCGGTCCGAGGATGATGTTGTGGTGCCGGAGGTCAACCGGGTTCTCCGCATCCTTCGCGAAGCCGAAGTAGATCACCACAAGAGACATCGACCATTTTGAGTTCTTGACGCGCCAGTCGGGGTTCCACGTCCGGTAGCGGGACGGAATCATCTTCATGTAGGTGGTGCCATAGTCAGCGTTGCTGGCCACGATGTCGGCTTCGATCACCTCGCCGCTTTCCAGCCGCACACCCCGCGCGACCCTGCGACCGAAGCGGGCGGCGTCACCGCCACGCCCGTCGCCCACGAGGATCTCCGCGACGGGTGCGCTGACCCGCAGCTCGCCCCCCAGCTCCTCGAACTTCTGCACGAATCCCTGGACGAGCGCGCCCGTTCCGCCCATCACGTAGTGGATGCCCCAGGTCTTCTCCACGAAATGGATCATCGCGTAGATCGCTGGCACGCGAAGCGGGTTCCCTCCGACAAGGAGGGTCTCGAAGCTGAATACCTGCCGGAGCTTGTCGCTCTTGAAGTACTTCGAGGCGAATCGGAACAGGTTCCGCACGGCGTCGAGCTTGAACAGGTCCGGCACCCCCTTGAGCATGCTCCCGACGTCAAGGAAGCAGGTGTAGCCCAGCTCCAGGAATCCTCGCTCGAAGATGGCGCGCGCATCGTCGTGGAATCGCTCGTATCCATCGAGGTCGTCCGGCTCGATCTCCGAGATCTGTCGCCGCGTGTTCTCCGGGTCGCCGTCGTAGTCGAAGAATGTCCCGTCATCGAAGTAGATACGATAGAAAGGCAGGATCGGCCGGATCTGGCAGTACTTGCTGGTCTCGGGACCGCCCGAGACGCCCTCCGTCACCCGTTGCGCCTCCAGGACGTCCTTCGGGAAGTCCGGCCGTCCCAGTTCATGGACGCCGGGCTGGAGTCGGAACAGCTCTTCGATGAAATGCGGGACCGTGATCACCGTGGGCCCCATGTCGAAGGTGTAGCCATCCGCCTTCCGCACGCGCGCGCGGCCGCCGGCCATCTCCAGTGACTCGACGATGGTCGTCTGGAACCCCATGCTCTGCAGCCGGATTCCCAGGGCGAGGCCACCGAATCCGGCGCCAATGACGACTGCGCGGTTTCCATCGGGCGTGCTCATGCGCAACCTCCGAGCAGACCGCGAAGGGGTCCGCACTGTGTGCAGAGTCTATGCACACAGTTGGGCTCGCGCAAGGACAACTGCGTGCAAGGTCGGCCGATGACCGGGGATATCCTTTTCATAGTTTCCGTTGAACGCATGCTTCTACGAAGCGATACCTCGCCATGTCGCCCACGGCGGGCGCGACCATGGGTGCACACCCATCCCAGCACCACCGCTGGGCCCACGAGTGCGGATGCCGTGCGGTGTTCCAGCCGGATGTTACGCCGGCGTCCGTGGATCCCGCCGTGCCGGAACCTGCCCGTCGCCAGCCCCCGCGGCATGCGTGGCTCCGGCTCTGTGCCCTGACCGTGCTGGGCTCCGTTCTGGTCTGGACATGGCACACGGGGACCCTTTCCGGCGTCACGCTGCGGTCGGTCCAGCACGAGGTTTCCCAGGCCGGTCCCTGGGGTCCCCTCGCCTACATCGGATGCTTCACCCTCCTCCAACCCCTCGGTGTCAGTGCACACCTGTTCCTCGTGGTGGCCGGACTGGCATGGCCGCTTCCCATCGCGCTGCCCGTCGGCTACTGCGGCATGATGGGCGCGGCGCTCACCGCCTTCGGTCTCGCCCGTTGGATGGGGCGGGACGAAGTCCAGCGGCGCTTGCCGCGGTGGCTCGACCGGTGGGACGCCCGGCTCGAGCAGGGCGGGCTGCGAACCGTCATCCTCATCCGCCTGCTCTTCTTCACGACATTCGCCGTCCAGCTGATGCTCGCGGTGTCGAAGGTCCGTTTCCGCGACTACATCCTCGGCACCGCAATCGGAAATCTGCCCGTGATGGTCGCCGTGATCGTGTTCTCCGAACGCGTGGCGCGCTGGATGGGGGGCTGACGATGGCCGAGCAGATGGATGTCCGCACATCGGTAGAGGGTCTGTTCGCGCTGGCGCGGCGACGCGCGCAGGCGGGCGACGATGCCGGGGCGGCCCGGACATGGGATGCGGCCGTTGCATTTGCCGAAGCATCCGGCCTGGGGGAGGTCGTGGCCGTGGCAGAGGCAGGACTCGCCCAGGCGGACGTCCGAGCCGGGCGACTGGACGTGGCGCGCACGCGGCTGGAGGCGGCCTGGGCCCGATGCCAGGTCCACGACTGCTCGGCGGGCGTCCGCGCACAGGTCGGGGGACAGCTGGGACAGGTGCTCGTGTTCCTGGGACTTCCCGGCGAAGGCATATCCCTGATGCAGGGAGCTGTGGTCGACTGGGATGCCGCAGGCGAGACCACGGCCGCCCATGAGCTGGAGCTCGCAATTTCGGCGGTCTGCGAGCGGGTGGATCGCGCCGTGGTCGAAGCGGAGGGAGGCTCGGCCGAAGAGCGGGCCGCAGCGCTCTGCCGCCGAGCGCAGGTCGCACTGGCGACAGACCATCCGGAGGCCGCGTTGTCGGACCTCGCTGATGCGTGGTCCCTCGCCCGCGCGCTGCCCGACCGTCCACGCGGACGCGTCGCCGCCCTCTACGGACAGGTCCTGGCGGCACAGGGATCGGAGGCCGCGCTCCCGGTCCTGCTCGCGGCCCGGGAGGCATGGGCATCCGCGGATGACCCGTCCTGGGTTGCTCGCGTGGATGCGCTGATCGCGGGAGCATCGGGCGCCGCAGAGGCGTAGGATGCACCTCCATGGAGGATCGCCATGTACGCGCTGATGGTGGGCGTCGCCGTTGCGGCGCCATGTGAGACCACGCTCGATGTGAAGCCGGTTCGTCAGCACGGGACGCATCGCATCGAAGCCGCGAGCGTCGCGGCGCTGTCCGCCCGCGGCGCCATGCTCGATCCACGAGAACTGGCGGGTTCCCGACCGAGGGAGGCGCCCACCGAGGGCCCCTTCGAGCTCCAGCAGGCCCTGAAGCTTCACGGTTGGGACACCCTCGTGTTCGAGGGGACACCGGATGAGGGCGCCCGGCTCATCGAGGCGGGCTTCGCCCCTGTGGCCATCCTGGAGGCGGCGCAGTCGTCCCATGTCCTGACGCTGATGGGGGTGCGACGCATGCAGGCACCGGACGGGCGATGCGTGGGCGCCGCCATGGAACTGGCAACGATGGACCCCAGGACCGGGCAGACGGGGTGGATCAGTGCATCGGAGCTGGCTCGCCAGCAGCGCGGAGCTCGCATGCTGGTCTCGTTCGAGCCCACCGCCTGGAGTGCACTCGATGACGCCGGATTCGACGTCGGCACCGCGACCCGGGAGGACCGGCGATACCGCGCCTCGGCCTTGATGGCGAAGGCCCGGCGCCGCCCCGCCCCAGACGAGGAGAGCATCGCGCTGCTCGAACGTGCTGTCGCGGCGGACCCCGCATGGAGCGTCCCGCGAGATCTGCTCGACGTCCATCGGCAGGCACTGCTTGACCCGCCTCCCTGAGGCCGCGCCAGGGCCACCACGCGTGCAGATACGCAGACGCCGGGGGTGTCAGGGTGTCCGACACCGTCCGGAATCGCCCGCCCGTGGGCGCCACAAGTCCATGAAACAACTCGGGCATGGTCCGTGCAAAGGGAAGCGATGGAGGTTCCATGCACGTCCTGCTCACCATCCTGCTTCAGCCGGCACGCCCATCCCCGTCGGCCGTCCATGCCTGCCCGGCTGGGTTTCCGCCTGAGGTCGTCGCTGTCGACGCCCACGGCCAACCAACCGTTGCCCTCTCTCCGCGGTGTGCCGCCGCCCTCTCCCGTCTGGCGGGCCTGCCGCCGGCCCCCGGGCCGGTGGTCCAGGCGGACACCCCACGAGAGAGACATCTCTTCGCCCTGCAGCTGGGTCTCAGCCAACCCTGGAGCGACGCCGCCCGGCCCTTCGCCAGGGCAGCCCGACGGCTGCGCATCCAATCCGAGGAGGAGACGCTTTTCGGTACCTGGGTCCGTGCCGCCGCACGAACGCCCGCCGACGCGGCGACCCTTGCCCACGAATGGATGGCGCCCCGCCGGGTGGCCGGAAGGCTCGGAGAGAGCCTCTGCTTGGATGCCCGAGCGGTGTGGGCGGCAGCGTGCGGACCCTCCACCGCCGGCGCCTGTGCTGCGCCGCCCGCCTGCCGGGCGACCGCGGCTTCACCGCCGTCCGCGGTCTACCGCGCGGGCTCCGGCGTCTGCGTCGGGGTTTCCCGCTCCCAGAACTCTCCCGTGCGGACGAAGCGTGCGGCGGCTGGTGCATCGCCACGCTGCAGGACGACGACGCTGTCCACGATGAAGCCGCCCGTCGACCCATCCGCACGGAGCGCGGTCGGGTCCCAGTGGAGACGGTAGTCCAGCACGACCTCGTCTCCGCTGCTCCGCGTATGAAACATCACGTGCCCCGTGTGGGCCGACGTCGGGAACGCCCGTGGCTGGTCACCGTCCATGACGATGAGCGGGATCCCGACCGAGATTTCAGCCCCGGTGCGGGGGTCGAGCACCTTGTACTTCCGTCCGCCGGCGATCCCCTTGGCGTAGTGCCCCCCACCCACCGCAGCGCGGATGTCCCGGGCCCGTCCCCACGGGTCCGGCAGCGCATCCGAGGAGGTCCCTGGCTCCGGCGACGCAGGCACCCCCTCCGCCGAAGGCGCCTCCCCCGCGCCGGTGGCGGCAGGCATGGACGCTGCAGTCGATGTCCGCGGCATGTCTTCGCTGCCGCAACCCGCCGCGAGCAGGAGAAGGATCGGAGCGAGTCGGGAGCACGTCATGCCCATGTCCTACTGCCCTCGCGGAACCGGGGCTACCCGAGGACCAGCGCAGCACCGAGACCCATGAGGGTGACCCCAGCAATGCGCGCCACATTCAGCCGTTCATCGAAGAACAACCTGCCCAGAACTACCGCGCTGGCCAGCCCCATGGCCCGCTTGATGGTCTCCACACGACTCACCGGCTCGAGCTGCACGGCGAGAAGCTGGGCGCCGAATGCCAGCCCGAATGCGAGGACCAGACCCACCGCTGCGGCCCGATGTCCCGGCGGCGGCAGCAGGTCGCGGGCCCGGCCACGCAGCGCGAGCCAGGGCCCCAGCACGAGCGCAGCCCCCCCCACCTGGATCCCCGCGTGCGCAGGTACGGCCGCGTGCTGCAGGGCGACCTTGTCGAACACGGAGGTCATCGACCAGAGAAGGGCGACGCCCGCCATCATCGCTGCTCCCCGATCCGGCTTCCAGCGACGTCCGTGCAGCTGCAGCCCGACAGCACCCGTGACCACCAGCACAACGCCGATCCAACCGCCCGGATCCAGCACCTCACCGATCGTCGCCCACGCGACCAGGGCACTGAAGACTGGTGTAAGCGCGAGCATCGGAATCGCGACGCCGAGGTCCGCCACAGCCAGCGCGGCCAGCATCAGGAGCGTCGCGCAGAGGGTGCCTGCGAATGCTGCGATCGCCCAGGGCCAGTACGCAGGTGCAGGCCACCCGGCCTCGGCCAGTCCGACCCAGAGCCCGAATATCGGCGCCGAGCCGACGGACATCCACCATGCCAGTGCGACCGGGCCCATGGGACCCGCAAGTCGCTTGCGCAGCGCATCCGAAGCCGCCCAGGCCAGGGAAGCAATGACGATCCACAGCGTTCCCACCGACACGAGCGGCCTCCCGCCGGACCCGTAGCCCAACCCCCGGCCGGACGGGGCGGGATAGCGCCCTCTCATGACGGACAGCCCGGGCAAGGCGGAACTGCGGGACCTGATCTGGGACCGGCTCGTGGATGCGGCGGCCGTGCGTCCGCCCGGTGCCCATGGGCACATCCCCAATCACGGTGATGCGCGCGCGGCCGCGGCCCGGCTGGCCGCGCACCCGTGGTTCCGGGAAGCCCGGACGCTCAAGTGCAATCCAGACACGCCGCACCAATGGGTCCGGGAGGCTGCACTGCAGGCTGGCAAGACCGTCTACATGGCAGTGCCGCGCCTCACGACCCCGGACCCGTTCCTCCGCATCGAGGGTTCGATGCTCGACCCCGATTCGGCCGCGCGTGCCGCGACAAGGGCCGGTGCGCATCGATATGGCATTCCCGTAACGGTCGCCGAGGTGTCGCACATCGACATGGTGGTCGTCGGGTGTGTGGGGGTCACGCCGACGGGCGACCGGCTGGGCAAGGGCGCTGGCTACGCCGACATCGAGTGGGGCCTTCTCACCGCAACAGGCGCGATTGACGATACGACCCGCACCGCGACCACCGTTCATGCCCTGCAGCTCGTCGCCGCCATCCCGACCGAGCCCCACGACTTCGGCCTCGACCTGATCGCGCTGGCCGATCGAGTCATCGAGACGGGTCGGACCGGTCCCCGGCCCCGCGGCATCGGCGCGGACCTTGCGCCGGTACAGCGACAGTCCATCCCGGCGCTCCGTGCCTGGGGTGCTGCCGCACCACCGGGACCCCTGGCACCACCGGAAGATGCGACCCCATCATGAGTGCGGGCCTGCCAGACCCACCCGACCTCGACTTCGTTCTTCGCGTCGGACGCCTGCTGCTTCCGCTCTCCCTGTACCACCGCCACACCGTCACCGGGTTGGAGCGGCTTCCCCGGACCGGAGCCTGGTTGATGGTCACGAACCACAGCCTCGCCACCTATGACGGCTTCCTGTACGGCCGCGAGGTCATCCGCCACCTGCAGCGGGTTCCCCGGGGCCTCGGCGACAAGCGGATCTTCCAGACGCCTTGGGTGTGCGACTTTGCCCGACGCATCGGGCTGGTGGAGGCATCCCCGACCGCGGGGCGGGCGCTGCTCGACGCCGGCCAGATCGTTGGCGTCGCGCCGGGGGGCATGCGGGAAGCCCTCCGTTCGAGCCAGGACCGCTACACGGTCCAATGGGAGCGCCGGAAGGGTTTCGTCCGGCTGGCGTTGCGCGCCGGCGTGCCCATCGTCCTCGCCGCCTGTCCCGCAGCCGACGACCTCTACGAGGTGTATGGGAACCGTCTCACGGACTGGGTCTACGAACAGCTGCATGTTCCCGTCCCCTTTGCGCGGGGCGTCGGCCCATCGCTCTGGCCTCGACCGGTCCGGCTGACCCACCACATCGCGCCGCCGATCATTCCCCCGAGACATGACCCGCGGCACGAAGCCGAACAGACCGAGGCACTTCATGCGACGGCACTGGCGACCATGCAGGACCTGATGTCGCGCCGCTGATGGCGTTCCTTCTCGCGGCAACCCCCACGACGGTGCCCGCCGGGATACGCACCCGCCGCTGCTGGAGGCTTCGCCATGTGTGGGTTTGTCGGCATGATCGCGGGAGAGCCAGTCGCCGCCCCGCTTCACCTGGCCCTCCAGACCATCCAGCATCGTGGGCAGGATGCGGCGGGCCTCGGCACCTGGGATGACCGCCGTGTGCACCTGATGAAAGGCACCGGGATGATCAACCAGGCGGTCCCGGCCCAGAGCCTGCCCACCCTCAAGGGGACCGCCGGCATCTCGCATGTTCGGTACCCGACCGCCGGCGCGACCTCGACTGCAGAGGATGCGCAGCCCTTCCGGACCCGACAGCCGGGCGTGCTGCTTGCACACAACGGCAATGTCACCAACATGGGCGCTCTGACGGGGTGGCTGCGGGACGAGGGCTACGTCGTCCTTTCCCAGTGCGACGCGGAACCCATCCTCCTGACATTCACCTGGGCGCTGACGCGAGAGCGTCAGGCCGGTCACACCGCCGCGGACGTCGTCCGCGCCGTCAAGGAGGTCCATGCGCGGGTGAAGGGCGCCTACTCGGTCACGGCCGTCCTCCAGGTTGACGGTGTGCCGACGCTCATCGCCTTCCGTGACCCGCATGGGATCCGACCCGGCGTGTACGGTCAGCGCAGCGCCGACGGGGCCTGGATGACGGCATCGGAGTCCGTCGCCCTCGACGTCCTCAGCTTCGACAAGGCCGGTGATCTGCCCATCGGTGCGGTCCTGCTCATGCGACCCGGTCTGCCGGTGACCAGACTCGAGGTGGACGCCGGAGAGCCCCGCCACTGCATCTTCGAACGTGTCTACTTTGCGCGCCCCGACAGCCGGATGGAGGACGGAAGGGTCAATCGGACCCGGTGGCTCATGGGCCGTCAGCTCGCAAAGCAATGGCGGGCGCGGGGGTTCGAGGCCGACCTCGTGGTCGCCGTACCCGACACCAGCCGCCCGGCCGCCCAGGCCATGGCCGAAGAGCTCGGCATCCCCACGCGCGAGGGGTTCATCAAGAACCGATACAGCGGACGCACGTTCATCATGCCCGACCAGAAGACCCGCGATGCGGCGCTGCGCCTCAAGCTCAATCCGATCCGGGAGATGTTCGAGGGCAAGCGGGTCCTCCTCGTCGACGACAGCATCGTCCGCGGAAGCACCATGCGTCGCATCGTACAGATGCTCCGGGACCTCGAGCCAGAATCACTCCACATCGCGATCTTCAGTCCCCCGGTCCGCCATCCGTGCTTCTACGGGATCGACATGCCGACACGCGACGAGCTGGTCGCAGCCCACCATGCTCCCGAGGACGTACAGGACGCGCTGACGACGTACATCGGGGCAGATTCGGTGACCTTCCTCAGCGTGCAGGGACTTCATGAACTCAGCGGGCCGGGCTTCTGTATGGCCTGTTTCGACGGCGATTACATCGTGCCCGTAAACGCTTCCGAGCGCGCAGAGATCATCGCAGAACGGCGCGGCTGAGCACGGCACCGCCCCGGCTGGCTGCGCGCTGGTCGTGCCCCATGACCTGCGCCGTGCAGCGGCCTCCGAGCGAGCGGACCCCGCCCGCTACACTCGCGCCATGCCCCCTGCACCCCTCGCATTGCTGCTCGCTGCCTGCCTCCACCACCCGCCCACGGAGCGCGGAGATGCCAGCTGGTATGGCAGGGCACTCGCAGGCAATCCGACCGCATCCGGTGTCCCGTTCCGCCCCGCCCGGAGGACCGCGGCGCACAAGTCCTTGCCCTTTGGCACGGTCGTTCGCGTCACACGGACCGATACCGGAGCGTCGGTGCGCGTCGTGATCAACGATCGTGGGCCCTTTGTCGAGGGGAGGATCATCGACCTCGCCCGCGCACCGGCGCGACGGATCGACATGCTCCGGGCCGGTGTCGTGCCCGTTGAGCTGACGGTGGTGGGATGCCGCCGCAGGTACGGCCGCTGCCCGCAGCCATGACGGAGCACCCCGCGCATCCCCATGGCTCGACCCCGGCCCATCGACCGCGCGAGACCGAACGCGCGCGCGTCCGGCGTGCGCCCCGGCGCCGGCATCGGCTCCCGGGACGGTGGGCGCGCGCGTCACGCCGAACGACGCCGGGCATCCGCCCGCAGCCACAGTTCGATGCCAACCGCCCCGAGCGGGACCATGGAGAGCACGAACACGCCGAGCGGCAGCCCGGGTCGCCACCTCGCCTCTCGCCATGCCAGCACCAGCGACACCACGAAGGCGATGAACAACGCCCCGTGCGCCGTGCCCACCACCCGCACCGCTTCGGGAATGTCGAGGAGGTACTTCAGCGGCATCGCAACGCCAACGAGGAGAACATAGCTCAAACCCTCCGCAGCGCTGACGGCACGGAGACGACCGACGTGGGTGGACATCCAGGCGCTCATGACGACTCCCCCGCGTGCCCGCGCTAACCCATCCAGCCTCTGCAGCCGGATGCCACCCGACCGAATCATCTTCCCCGCCGCTTCACTGGTCGCATCGGTCCCGGATGCCTATGGACCTGTCATGTCGTCCCCCAACCCCCATCGTGACGCCAGCCCCGAGCGGGCCATGACCTTCGACCTCCGGGGGTTCATCATGCTCCGCTGGGGAGTTCTGGGCGTATGGGCATCCACAGCAGCCGTCGCGGCGGCGTTCTTCGACGTGCCCGCCCCCCTCGCCCCGATGCTCGTACTGCTGAGCGCGGGTGCGCTGAGCAACGCGGTCGCCAGCCGGGCCGCGCGGACCACCCATCCGCGCCAGAACCGCATCGCTTCCGCCGTACTCATCCTCGATACGATCCTGCTGACAGGACTTCTCGCAATCTCCGGCGGTGCCGCCAACCCCTTCACGGCGGCCTATCTCTATCCCGTCGTCATGGGGGCCCTCCTGCTGCCGACAGGCCCTGCGTGGACGGTCACGACGGCCGCCACCGCTGGGTACGCTTCGTTGTTCCTGGTGACATCGAATCCTCTCGGGCACGCCGGTCACGGTCCGCACGGGGGTGGGATGGGCGGACACCTGTTGGGTATGGGGGTCGCATTCGTCCTCGTCGCGCCCTTCCTCACGTTCGCGATCGGCCGGATCCGTGGTGCCCTGGCGGACGCCGCCATCCGGCTGGCACAGGCCGAGCAGGCCCGTGCTCGAGACGCGAGGCTGGCCTCACTGGCGACACTGGCGACAGGCGCCGCACATGAACTCTCGACGCCGCTCGGCACCATCGCGGTGGTGACCACCGAGCTCGAACAACGCATCGGGGACACCGACACGCCCATGGGCCGGGACGTCGCGCTCATCCGAGAACAGATCGACCGGTGCCGGTTCATCCTGAGCCAGATGGCCGCCGATGCGGGCGTCGGGCCCTGGGAGGGAGCACGGACCTCGACCCCTGGCGACCTCCTGGGTCTCGCCATGGAAGGAGTGGAGGGCGCCACAGACATCGACCTCGTCGGCGAGGATTCGCTCCTGGATGCACCCATCCTGGTTCCCGAGCGCGCCGTCGGGCGCGCGGTCCGAGGACTGCTTCGCAACGCGCGGCAGGCGGCAGGCAGCGACGGGGCGGTGCGGATCCGCGTGCAGCGGGCGGAAGAGCGACTGCTGATCGCCATCGAAGATGACGGCCCGGGACTCGTGCCGGACGTGCTGGCCCGCGTGGGAGAGCCCTTCTTTACGACGCGCGAGCCCGGCCAGGGGATGGGGCTTGGGGTGTTCTACGCACGAACGGTCGCCGAGCAGCTGGACGGCTCCCTCACCTTCGCGTCCGCTCCCGGACGCGGAACAACAGCCCGAATCGCGCTGCCCTTGTTTCGCGAGGTCCAGCCATGAATCCCCCCGCCCGCACCATCATGGTCGTCGACGACGACAAGGCGCTCCGCTCCCGGCTCGCGAGAGCACTCGAGGACCGTGGTTGGCGGGCGGTGACGGCCCGCGATGCATCGTCCGCACGCGTGGTCGCTTCCGAGATGCGTCCGTCCCACGTCGTCCTGGACCTCTCCATGCCTGGGGATTCCGGACTGGTTCTCCTTCGGGACCTCCGGGCCTCGGATCCCGACATCCAGATCGTGATCCTCACCGGCTATGGGAGCATCGCCACGGCAGTGGACGCCATGCGGCTTGGCGCGACGAACATGATCCAGAAGCCCGCCGATGCCGACATGGTGCTCGCGGCATTCGAGAGACGGCATGCGGGGCCCCATGAGGAGACGCCGGCCGACTACGAACCCCCATCCCTCGCCCGCGCGGAATGGGAACACATCCAGCGGGTCCTCACGGACTGCGGTGGCAACGTCTCGCAGGCAGCCCGGAAGCTCGGCATGCACCGTCGCACGCTGCAGCGGAAGTTGAAGACCTTTCCTCCCCGGCAGTGACCCTGCGAAGCTCTCGCCGTGGAGTGGCGATGAACACCACGCGGGTGTAGGGGCTCCCATGTTCCTCGCACTCGACGTCGGCACGAAGACCATTGGAGTCGCGACCTCCAGCGGCGCCATGCCTGTCGCCACCGCCTGGTTCACCCTGCGGCGGGAAGGCGTCAAGAAGGATGTCTCCCGTCTGGTCTCCG
>JAYYRS010000605.1:0-2712 GCA_036126975.1 Myxococcota bacterium | reverse complement strand
GTGAGAACCGGTCCCAGCATCGGGACGACGACCACGGACCAGACGAAGGACAGCGGGTCGGCGGGCATCAGCGTCCCGCCCTCCGGATGGTTGAGCGCAGTCACCTCGTAGGGGAGGATGCCGGCCCCCAGCGTCTCGGCCTGCCAGGACAGGACCCAGAGCGCATTCCAGAGATCGGTTCGCCTTGCGCCGGGTGCGTGGTCGAGTGGGGCGATGACCACCGGCCAGGTCAGCAATGCGGCGACCACAGTGTAGAGAAGGACCGGGATGAGGACGGCCCGGACGACGGATGGACGGCGGTTCATCGCGGCCCTCCGCGGCGCCAGCGTGCGCCGGGGTCGTATGCGCACGCGACCTCCACCGGCTTGCCGGGGACGGTGACGCGCCAACGCGCGCCCTGAGGACCCTTCACCTGCGGCGGGCCGAAGACCGCGGAGAGGACGCAGGCGTGGGCCGCTGCGCCGGCCGCGGCGGTGCTCGCCGGATAGGCCGAGAGGTCGACGACGGCGTGGGAGAAGCCGTCATCGAGCAGGAGCTGGATGTCGTCGGGCGCCAGGGAGGTGCGCACGGCATCTCCCCGTCCGACCGCGGCGAGCACCGACAGCAGGGGCCGGGACCCCCGCCAGGCGTCGAAGCCGGGCGGAGCGTGTCCCGGTAGGTGCTGGCCGAGGCCGCCGGAGATGGCACGGCCGTGGTGGGCCTGGGCCCAGAGCAGGTGGCGGGCGGCCTCCCGGTCGTCTGCCGCGAGGACCGCGGTCAGGACGGCACCGGGTGCCTCGGCCGGGCCCGGGTACAGCGCCGCATCGATCGGTGCACCCGGGTCCGCTGGCAGCTGAAGACGGGTCTGGAGCATGGGACCGTCCAGCGCGGCTGCGGCGATGGCCACGGCGCCCAGCAGCGCCCAGCGCCGGAGGCGCGCGCCGTGATTCTCGGACGCCCAGGCGGCGGCGTGTCCGGCGAGGATGGCAGCTCCGACCGTGAGCAGCACCGACGCCCGCTGGGGCCACCACAGGCGGGCGTAGAAGGGGACCAGGGCATACAGCAGGCCAGCCGGGCGGTCCACGGTGCCCGCGGCCGCGGCGTCCGGGCTCGCGGGTCCGAGTGCGTGCAGGTAGCCGACAGCGATCAGCCAGAGCCATCGCCAGGAGGCCCGTCTCGCGGTCACAGCACCGAGCCCGGCCCAGACCAGCAGGCCGGCTCCGGGGCGCCAGGCGCGGAGGATGCTGGGCGCGTCCACGAACGGCCAGGTCCAGTCCAGGCTCGCCGAGGCCGCGCGGGACAGCTGGACCGCCGGGTCCAGGCCGGTGCCCGGGAGCGCACCGAAGTGGCCGATGAGTACGGCGAGCACTGGAGCGAGCAGTGCCAGCGCGATGGCGGCCGCGGTCCCCAGCCCGACGGCCGGTCGCCACCGAGTGCCCGGTCGTCCGGGGAGCCACGCCAGCAGGCCCAGCCCGAGGAAGGCGGCGCCGTACCAGTAGGTCAGGGCCGTGAGGGCAGCGCCGAGCCCGAGCAGGATGGTCCAACGTCGCTCCTGCGGTCGCTGGACGAGGCGCTGCGCGGCGGTGAAGGCCAGCAGCGTCGGGGCGAGCAGGGCCTGGGCGGGCCGGCCCTCCGCGAGCTCGCCCACCACGAAGACCGAACCCTGCACGGCGAGCGCCGTCACGAGCGCGCCCACGCGACCCAGGCCAGCGCTGCGTGCGAGAAGCCAAGCCGCCATGCCGTCGAGCCAGAGCAGCAGCAGGCAGCCGACGGTGTAGCCCAGCCCGGGGCCGAGGAGCTGGACCGGCACGGCAGAGATCAGCGCGTCCACCAGGTTGAACTGGGACAGGAGCGGCTGTCCGGCGGGCCAGAAGGTGTGGGTGCCGGACCATGGCACGGCGCCTCGCAGGAGCGCCTCGCCCGTCCACCATGCCGCCCAGATCGAGCCCTCCCGATCCGGAACCGCCCACCCGATCGGGTGGCCGGCCAGGAGCCCCCGGCTGCACTGCAACGCCGCGTACGCACCGAGGATCGGCGCGAGGAAAAGGCCCTCCTTCCGCAATGCCGGGTGCCGGGACGGGTTCGGGAAGGATGTCGACTGGTGCGACGTCACGGGACCGGGAATGGGGGGAGGAAGCGGGACCCGCAACATACGAGGGCGGATCGGCGGAGACCGGTTGTCTACCATGCCATCGCGAACCGATGAACGAGGTCCCTCCGATGAGCCACCGCGCCCCCATCCTCATCGCCCTGTGCATCCCTGCCTGCGTCAGCTCCAACGAGCCGGGCCACCCGGCCGGTGCGGACCCGCTCCCGCCGGCGCTGCCCGCCCTGGACACGGGGGCCAGCGGCCTCGTGGCCCAGTGGACCGTGCGCCCTGAGAGCGTCCGCGACCTGGGCCAGGCCGGCCGGGCCTTCGGCCGCCGGGGCGCCGCCGACTGGCGCCTGCATGCAGGCGGCTTCATCGCCGAGCTCGACCCCGCTGGCGCGCGCATGGCGCCGGTGGGTGCCCCGGACGCCGCCGTGCAGGTGGCGCTGGCGGAGGCCGGCCGCGGAGACCGGCGTGAGGCCCTGCCGCAGGGCGGCGTGTCGGGTGTCGAGGGCGACGATGGCGTCGGCCTGATCGAGCACGACCGCGGGTCGCTGGTCGAGTGGTGGCGCGGCGGGACCCGCGGCCTGGAGCACGGCTGGACCCTGCTCGCGGCCCCCGAGGGCGACGGCCCGCTTTCCTTC
>JAYYRS010000604.1:0-7674 GCA_036126975.1 Myxococcota bacterium | reverse complement strand
GTCCCTGCCGAAGGGTTGCGCTTCCGTCATTCGAGAAGACCGTCCTGCCCACTCTTGGCGACCGGGTCCTGGTCCGCTTCGCTCGGCGCGATGCCTCCGCGGTCGCAGCAGACCGGGCGGCCCGCGCCGACGCCATCGCCCGGCTTCCCGGCCGGGCCCGCCGCGTCCTGACGAGTGCCCAGCGCCACGCACTGGACGGGATGGTGGTCGGTCTGCACGCCTGGGACCCCCTCGCAGACGCAGACGCCGTCCGGGCCCTGCACGGCGCAGGACTCCTGCAGCCCATCCATGGCGATCCACCCATCACGGGTCGGTACCGTGTCGACCCCGACCTGCCGGATCCACCGAGGGTGGAATACGACTTCTCCGAGGCCGTCATGCCGGAAACCGACGACCTCGCTGCGGGGACTGCCGGCCCAGCACGCATGCTTGAAGATGCCGCCGCGCTGGCCGCAGCCATCGACAGGGATCCTCCGCGGCGCACCCACAATGACACCCTGTCGAAGACGGACGTCAAGCGACTGGCGCGGCGCCTGGGCGCGCCCGACCTGCCCGGGATCGGCCTTGAACGTCATCCACGCTGGGGACTGGCATTGCGCGCGCTGGAAGCGCTGGGCGCAGTCAGCATGGACCCGATGGAGCGACGGTTGTACCTCGATCTCGGGCTGGACCGTACGCTGTCCGGCGAGACCAGCGCGGCCGTGAACCGATTCGTGCACCGCGTCCTGGATCGGGATCTGCATCCAGCGATTCCAGCCATCCGCGAGGCGCTGCGGCAGGCCGGCAACCAGGCGCTCGACCAGATGATCCTGAGCGAGGAGCTCCGCGAGCAGCACCGGGACGTCCTCTTCCCCCGATGGCATCGCCAGGGCCTCGACCTGTACCCGAGCCTGCCCGGAGAGACCCCGCGGATGTATGACGACGATGGATGGGACGCCGTCGAGGACAAGGCGCTGGACCGTGCGCTCCGACGACTCTCGAAGATCGGGCTCGTCCGTCGCGCCGAGGGCGTCGTGGCCGCCACCGAAGATGGACGTGCATGGGCCGAGGCCTTCGATACGCCCCGCCCTCCCATATGGGTGAGCGGCGACCTGGAGGTCATCATCCCGCCCGGCGCACTGACCCCCGGCGAGCGCTTCCAGCTGGAGCGCCTCAGTCGCTGTCTGTCCCGCGACGTCACGGATCGGCTGCGCATCGAGCAGGACGGCCTCCGACGCTGGCTGTCGACAC
This sequence comes from Myxococcota bacterium, assembly GCA_036126975.1. Taxonomy (GTDB): domain Bacteria; phylum Myxococcota_A; class UBA796; order UBA796; family UBA2385; genus JAYYRS01. The sequence continues at coordinate 6,444 of JAYYRS010000604.1, read as the reverse complement.
ATGACCTCGATGAAGTCCTCGAAATGCTCAGCAGGCGCGCTCCGGGCCTGCCGGCAGGCGTCGTGGACACCCTGCAGGCCTGGGACCGAAGCGCGCGGCGGGTCGTCCTGACCCACGGGGTGCTCGTCGACCCGGAACAGTTGCAGGGGGTGTGAGCTTCGCGCCACACTGGCACGATGCGACGTCTCCTGACCCTTCTGCTCCCCGCTCAGCTGCTTGCCTGCAACGACAAGTCCACGGTCCGCCCGGGACCGGATGCGGACAGCGGCAGGTCCCTTCCCGACGTGAGCCAGAGGCTCACGCCCGGCCAGGTCCGCGCAGGCGTCGTCGCCGACGGCACGGCACTGTTCGGTGGATCGAGCGCCGAGGGACGCGTCGGCGACATCAAGATCTACAACGCCCGTGTCCAGTTCATCGTCCAGGACCGCCGACCGGGGAGCTACTACGATGACCTCGGAGGCGGCGTGATCGACGCCGACATCGTCCGGGAGCCGGGGGAGCCGGGCCGCGACATGATCGACGAGCTCTGGTTCATGATGGGTCTCGGGCGGATCGTCTCCCCGACCCAGGTCGAGGTGGTCGCAGACGGAACGGATGGCCAGCCCGCGGTCGTACGCGTGACGGGCAAGGCGGCTCCGCTATCGCTCATCACCGGCACGCTCGAGGCGCCGGATTTCGTGGACGACCATGACGTCGACGTCGTCACCGAGTACACCCTCGCACCGGATGCGTGGCTCCTTCGCGCCGAGACAACCATCGTCTGGAATGGAGAGAGCACACCCGCCCAGGCCGGCGACGTGAGCATGGTCGGAATGGAGGTCGCCGAGACCGTCCTCCCTGGGCGGGGTCTCGAGGGCGGATCGCGTGATTCGACCGGGGACTGGGTCGGACTCATCGGGCGACAGAACCAGTCTGCCATCGGCATCTTCAGCGATGACGTCCCATTCTCCGATGGCGCCATCGCCACGGTCCTTGAAGAGGTCGGACCGGTCATTGCGGGCTTCGGCCCCATCACCACCTTTGAACCGGGCAGCACCCACATCATCCGACGCAGCATCGGCGTCGGGCCGGACCTCGCGACGCTGACGGGTGCGTGGCGGGCCGACCGCGGAGAGCCGGCGAGGACCGTCGGCGGACAGGTGCTCGCTGGCGGCATCCCTGTGCCGGGAGCCCGTGTGCACATCCGCGATGGTGATGCCTTGGAGACCATCGCCTTCACCGATGCCGACGGTCGATGGTCCGCCGATGTGGTCGCGGAGAGCCCGACTGCGGTCGCCACGGGACGAGGACACGGAGAGATCGTCGACCTGCCATCCGGAGCAGGCTGGATCGCACCGTATGCCCACGAGGTTCCCGCAGCGACTGCGCTCGACAGCCTCGCGGTTGGTGCGCAGGGCGCTCCATTTGCGGAGGGATACGGGATCTCGGAACCCGTCCCGGCAACCGCAGACACCCGTTTGACGCTCACGCCGCCCGGGACGCTCCGGGTCTCCGTGCGCGATGGTGGACCCGCGACCGTGCACGTGGCGTTCACCGATGGTGATCCGGTGGCTGCCGATCGCGCCCTGGTTCCCGGCCGTCCGGGAGGTCCTGCCGACGGCCATGTCCGCGATGGCGATCTCGACATTCCGCTCGAGCCCGGCACATACGCCGTGACGGTCCACCGCGGGCTGACCCATGAGCCCCATGAAGCGACGGTCGCGGTGGTCGCCGGTGAGGTGGTCGAACTTTCGGCCACGCTCGAGCCGGTGGCGTTTCCAGCCGGTCTGCTGACCGCCGACCTCCATAGCCATGCCTCCCCGAGCGGTGACGGCAACATCCCGATGGCCCACCGGCTCATCACCCAGGCCGCGAACGGCGTGCAGGTGCACTTCGGGACCGACCACGACCACGTCGCCGACTATCGGCCCCTGCTGGCCCCGCTCGCCCTCACCGGATGGCTCACGAGCGTCGTGGCAGACGAGGTGTCGCCCGTACTGCGGGGTCACACCAACGTGTACCCGGTCGCGCCGGACCCGACCCTGCCCAACAACGGGGCGGTGCGCTGGTGGAACGGCATCGAGAACACCGACGCCTTCTACCAGGACATCCGCACCGCGATCGGGCCGGAGGCCATCCTGCAGCTCAACCACCCCGCGGGAAGCAGCGGGATGCTGGGCGTCGCGGATTACGATGTGCGCTCCGGCGTCGTCGGTCGGCCCTCCCACTTTTCCGAGCGATTCGATGCAATGGAGGTCCTCAACGACGGCTCGTACGAGGCGTACATGCCGTTCTACATGGACCTCGTCGCGCGCGGCTACCAGCCGACCCCCACGGGCGTTTCCGACGCCCACGGGTACCGGAACGGCCAGGGCGAGAACATCACCTGGCTCGCCGCCGGAATCGATTCACCCATGGACCTGACCGATGCGCTTCTCGTCGAGACCCTGCGAGCACGGAAGGTCGTTGTCAGCCGCGGGCCCTACATCGATGTGACGAGCCAGGGTGCCTGGGCCCCAGGCCGGACCCTCACCGGCGCACCGACCCTGCGCGTCGACGTCACCGCTGCGTCCTTCGTCGAGGTCGACACCATCGATCTCCATCGGGACGGGGTGATCACCGAGAGCTTCCCATGGGAGGGCACACCCATCGACATCCGCCTGCCCACCGATGCCGACGCCAGCTACGTGCTCGTCGCCCGTGGGAGCACCCCCATGGCGCCGGTATATGCCGACCGGACGCCCTGGGCCATGGCGCCCGCAATCCGCGTGGACACCGACGGGGACGGATGGGACGCACCGCTTCCGCCTCTGGTGCTGGGCAACTGACGCCCACGAGACCCGCGCAGCGCGGACACCGCACCCGCGTCAGACGCGCTCCAGCACCGCCGCTGCTCCGAGACCGCCGGCCGCGCAGATGCCAAGCAGGGCCGTCTGCTTGTCCTCTCGATGGAGCGCCCGGGCCATGGTCGTCACCATCCGGGCACCGGTCGCGGCGAACGGATGCCCGAGCGCCAGCGACCCGCCGGCGATGTTGAAGCGGGAGAAGTCGACCGCACCAACGGACTTCTCCCGACCGAGCCGCTCCCGCGCCCAGGCGTCGGAGTCCAGGGCCTTGGTCACGCTGAGCACCTGCGCCGCGAACGCCTCATGCATGTCGACGAGATCGATGTCCGACAGTTCCATGCCGGCCCGGTCGAGTGCCCTCGGCATGGCGATGGCGGGTGCGATCAGCAGCTGGTCTGCGGGGTCGACGCCCGCGTACGCCCAGCTCCGGAAGCATGCGAGAGGCGTGAAGCCCAGCGCCCTGGCCTTGCGATCGCTCATGAGGAGCACCGCCCCTGCACCGTCTGTGAGCGCACTTGAGTTGCCCGCGGACAACGTGCCCCCCTTCTTGAAGACCGGGCGGAGCTTCGCAAGCTTCTCCAGCGAGGTGTCCGGCCGGATCATGCCGTCATGGCGGATGACCTCGTCGCCGACCGTCACCGGCACGATCTCGTCATCGAAGACACCGGCTTCGCGAGCAGCCGCGGCCTTGTGGTGGGAGTCCCGGGCCAGCTCGTCCTGGGCTTCTCGTGTGATGCCATTCCGCTCCGCCATCTCCTCCGCGGCCTCCCCCATCAGCTGTCCCGTGGACCGTTCTGCAATCTCGGGTTTCTGGGGCAGGATCTCCTTGATGGGCGCGAGCTGCGCTGCCACCCCGAGCCAGTCCTTTGCGCCCATCTTCTTGCCCAGTGCCATCGGCGCCATGGCGTGCACGAAACGCTGGCCCATCTTCACTTCTGCATTCGAGGTGGAGTCTCCTCCTCCCGCGATGACCACGTCCGCCTCGCCCCGTTCGATGGCAGCCGCTGCGAGCGTCACCGCCTGGAGTCCGCTCGCGCAGGCCCGGCTCACGGTCATCGCCTCCAGGGTCCTCGGCAGGCCGATGTCCAGACCGAGCTCCCGCCCCACATTGGGCGCACCGGAAGGCAGGATGACGCCGCCCCATACGATGCTGTCGACTTCCGAACCTGGCAGGCCGGTCTGGTCAAGCAGACCGCGAACGGCAGCAGCACCGAGGTCGACGGCGTCGAGCTTGAGGAAACGCGTGAATGCACGCTGGAAGGGGGTGCGGGCACCCGCAACGATCACCGCACGACGCGCGCGCGGACGGGGGAAAGCGACAGGCATCTCAAGCTCCGATGAGGGCACCGCCACAGACGCGCATCAGCTGACCGGAGAAGGCCGCCGCGCCAGGCGTGCAGAGAAAGGTGATGGCCTCGGCTACATCGACGGGCTGCCCGCCCTGCGACAGCGCCGACAGACGACGGGCACCCTCTCGGGTGGCCGCGGGGATGGCCGCAGTCATGCGGGTCTCGATGAAGCCCGGGGCCACCGCGTTGAGCGCGACGCCCGACGCCGCGAGCCGGGGTGCAGCGACCTCGAGCAGCCCGAGCAGCCCGGCCTTCGACGCTGCGTAGTTCGTCTGGCCGAAGTTGCCTGCGATGCCCGCGACACTGGAGAGCAGCACGATCCGGGCGTTCTCGTTCATGTGGCCCTCGCCAAGCGCCGCGATCAGTCGCAGCACCGCCCCGAGGTTGACGTCCAGGGTGAGGTCCCAACGCTCCTCGTCCATCCGCTTGAGCGTCTTGTCTCGCGTCACCCCTGCGTTGTGCACCACGGCGTCGAAACCGCCGTGCTCCTCCGCCAGGGAGATCAGGGTCGTGGCTGCCTCGGGGGTGGTGATGTCGACGGCCACCGGGATGCCCCCGATGGTCCGGGCCAGGGTCGCCGCGGCATCTGCATCCTCGGGACGGTCCAGGACGAAGACCCTTGCACCCTCATCAGCGATTCGGCGGGCCGTGGCTGCTCCGATGCCCCGCGCCGCACCGGTGACGAGCACGTTCTTCTGGTCCAGGGGACGCTCGAAGGAGGCCTCGACGGCCCACTGGACCGACCGGGATACCGTCAGCGCCTGGGCAGTCACGAAGGCACTCCAGGGTCCGAGGAACCATCGGAGGGGGGCTTCGATGCGCGAATCCCCACCGTCCGCAACGCGAAGCAGGTTCGCGGTGCTTCCCCGGGCGCCCAACTCCTTCGCCAGGCTGCGCACGAAGCCCTCGATGGCGCGTTGGGCGCACGCCGCCGCCGGCGTCCGCTGCTCCGCGGGCACGCGGGAGAGAACGACGACCCGGCCGGACCGCGCAAGCCGACCGATGTTCCGATGGAAGAAGCCGTAGAGCGTCTTCAGATCGTCGACCGACGCGATGCCGCTGGCGTCGAAAAGGAGCGCATGGACCTGGGTGTCGTCCGGTACCCGATCGACGCCCCGGTACGGACGAGCAAATGCCTCGGCTGCTTCGGCGAAACCGCTCGCAGCCTCTTCCAGTCCGACGAGGAGCGTGGAAGCGCCCGTGGCGGCGAGCGTGTGGGCGATCACCGTGTGCAGCTCTCCCGCAGGCGCTCCCCCCACCGCGACCTCTCGATCCTCCAGCGGCCGGGCGGGCCAGGGCCCCTCCCCGCGGCGCAGCTTCTCCGGAAGCGGCACCGGAAGACCGAGCTTCTTGATGACGTTTCGGGCACGTCGGTTCGCGCCCAGGTCGACGAGGAAGTCTGACATGGTCGTTCTCTCGGTCTCGAGGAGGAAGGTGGCACGACAATCGGGGGAGGGTTCTGGGCGAGCGCAGATGCGCGCCGGCCCGGTCAGCGGGTTCGGACCGTGCCGAGCAGGAAGGCCGTTCCACCCGCGCTCCGTCCCACGGCCACACCGCGGGTCGTCTCGTCCCCGCTCGTGGGGGGACCGAGATACAGCCGCGCGTGTCCGGGCAGCGTGAGCGGTGCGGTGAACCGGGCGTCGAGGCCCGCGAATGCGGCCATCCCATCTGCCCAGCGGTATCGAGCGAGATGTTCGAGTGCCCGCGCCGCGGTGCCGAACCCATGGAGGATGCAGCCTTGGAATCCACTGGCCCGGGCGGCGAGGGGCATCCAGTGGATCGGGTTGAAGTCGCCGGTCAGCCGGGCGAAGTCCAGCCCCGCACGCGCGTCGTTCCGCCATTCCGCGACCTCGCACCAGCCAGCGTCGACGATCGGTGGCGCACGCCGCTTCCGTCTCGGCCCGGCTTCGGAGGGCGCCTCCTGGGGAATCACCGTGTACAGGTCGACGACCTGTGCCTCGGGGATGTCGGCGGTGCCGGTCACAAGCTGCATGTGCAGTCGCACCTTCGTGGGCTCCTCCCGGACCCCCATGATTCGCGCCGACAGCTCCAGCGACTGACCACGCGGTAGGGAGGATCGGTGGTCCACGGCGAAGCCCTGGTTGATCACCTTCAGCGCCGGGTACGGCGTCCGGAGGAGCAGCTCGGCGAGCAGCGGGACGCCCCACCAGGCGAAGAACCAGGGCGGCAGGCAATCTGCATGGGCCTCCGGGTCTCCCCCAGCCCAGCGCACGGCATCGTCGACAAGGTCGTCATCTGGCGCTGATACA
>JAYYRS010000603.1:0-3165 GCA_036126975.1 Myxococcota bacterium | reverse complement strand
TTGTAGCAGTAGCTGCACTTGTAGATGCACCCGCGGCTGCCCATCATCTGGTAGACCGGGTCGCCGTGCATGGGGTCGCCCTGCACGTAGGTCCCCCCGCTCACGAAGTACTTGTGGTCGTGGGTCGTGTAGTCGCGGAACTCGAGATCATCGAGGTCGCCGACGAGTGGACGAAGCCCGTTCTTGGCGATGGACTCCCGACCCATCCGGAACCAGACATTGCCGGTCTCAACGGTGTCGTCCTTGTCGCCATCGCGGAGCTTGTTGGCGAGATCGAGGAGCGCGAGTTCGCCTTCGCCACACAGCACCATGTCGGCATGGTCGATGCATTCCGCAGGAAGCATGGTGGCGTGCATCCCGCCCCACAGTACCGGGATGTCCAGCTCGCGGTGGAGGTACTCGGTGATGATCCTTGCCTGTTGCGCATACGCGCTCGCGCGGATCGAGATGCAGACCACGTTGAGCTGTTCGCGCCGAATGACCCGCACAAGGGTGGCGAGTTCCTGCTCCGTCGCGGGGTCCAGGTGGTTGGAGATCCAGTCCTTGAAGTAGATCTCGGCGCAGTGGTGTCCCCCGGCACGCAGCGTTCCCGCGAGGATCCGGACCGCGTTGTTCTCGACGTCCCACGTCGAGAGGATGCCCATGCGGGCCCCATCCGAACGGGCCTTCTGGAAGAGGCGCTCCAGGCGGGGGTTCTGGTTGCGGTCGAGCATGCCACGGCCCTCCAGGTCGACCGTAACGCGAGCGGTGCGCCGGTCCAGGCTACCAACAGGACCCGAGGATACCTCCTGATGCGCTGTCTGGCGGCCTTTCGTTGTCACCAGCTCGAAGTCAGGCCCACGCGCTCACGAGCAAAGATGCAGTTGGCACTGCCTCGCTCGAACTCTCGGCAGCAGCGAGGACGATCGGGGTAGATGCGACATTCGTAGCCGCCGGGCACGAGCGCCGCGCATCGATTTCCCGGGGCGCGGCGGATGCGCAGCCGCCCTTCCGACTCCTCGACCAGTCCAGGATGCCGTTCGCGGACCGGGTCCCGCCGGGTGATCTCAACGGCATCGAAGGCCTCTCGGCAGCACGCGCCACACGCCAGACAGTCGAGCTCTGCCTCGAATCGATCGCAGGCACGCTCCGCCGGGTCGACCCGGGCGTCATCAGCTCGCGCGCATCGGAGCACCCGCGGCCCCGGTCCACGAAGCCGGGACCATGCACAGTCCCCGCAGACGCGCGCCGCGTCCCCGAGCGGTCGACCGTGTCGATGCATGGACGTCATCGCTCGCGCCTATCGCGCCCCCGCGCTCCCCGCGCTACCTGCTGGGGATGTCTCTTCTCGACCGCGTCATGCAGGGCCTCATACTCGACCTCATCGAGCGAGGTGAGCTCGAGCTGCGGCCGCATGCAGATGCGAACGCACTGGCGGGGCGCGTCCTTCGCAGCGTGCGCCAGGCGGGCAACCATGCGCACGTCGGCCGCGAGATCTGCGTGGCCCTGCTCGCAGACGACGTCGTCGAGGAGCTCTTCGCAACGGACAGCGACATCGTGGAGCGGCTCAACTTCTTCTACGCCTGAGCGCGGCGCTCGTGACGCCAGCGCCTCCGTGCATCACGGAACTCCCCCGGTCGGGAGGGCGGCCTCCATGGCCGCCTGCCAGGTGGGCCACGTCGCAGGCCACGTGCGCTGGAACCGACGGCTGTCGAGACAAGACCGCGCCGGCCGGAAGGCGCCCGGAAGTCCAGACCGGCGGATCCGCTCTGCGTGCTGCGTCGAGATGCCCAGCGCACGGGCCGCCGTGGTGATCCACGTGAAGGCCGACGCTTCGCCGTCCGGGGCGAGGTGGAACAAGCCGGTTGGTCCGCTGCGGGCAGCATCCATGAGCCGCTCCGCAAGCCAGGAAACCTCCGTGGGAACGCCGACCTGGTCAGTAACGAGACGCACCCGACCGCCGGCCGCAAGCGTGCGGAGCGCGCGCGCGAAGAAGCTGGTGCCCTCGACGCCGTACACCCACTGGACGCGAACCACGGTGGCACCGTGCGCCAGGCAGGCGATCTCCCCCGCCCTCTTCGACCGGGCATAGGTCGACCGGGGATCAGCGGGATGGTCCTCGTCGAGACGGACCCCAGGACGCTCAGGCCCCGTCAGCGCATAGTCCGTGGACAGGTGGAGGAACCGGATCCCCCTCACCGAACAGGCCGCCGCGACACGGCCGGGCGCCTCTGCGTTCACCTGCCATGCCCCCTCCGGCTCCCGATCGCAGCGGTCCACCGCGGCCATGGCTGCGCAGTTGATCACGGAGAGGGGTGAAATGCGGTCGAGCACCTCCTCGACCGCTTCATCGTCGCGAATATCGAGCGCAGAGCGCACCAGTCCGACACATCCGGACCGAGCCGCGAGCGCGCTGCCCACGGTCCCAGCGGCCCCCAGCACCAGCACGCTCATGCCTGCGGCTCCAGAGCAAGAAGCCCATCGAGCGCCGCGACCGCCCGGTCGGCATCCATCTGGAAGCCTCGACGTGCGCGCAGATGCGGAAACAGCCCCAGCGCGAGGGCAAAGAGTGCGGCCGCCAGGGCAATGCCGGGCTTCGCCGAGAACTGTACCGCCGCGGCCAAGAGCAGCAGGATCGCACAGAGCGCGAAGGCACCGGCGAAGGTGCGGGCGTTGGGATGCGGCGCGAGGTGCAGAGCCACCAGGGACCCCCGGCCGGAAGCCTCGATCACCACACCCACGATGGGCTGGAACGGTGAAATATCGACACCACGGTGGACCAGTGCGATCCGGATCCGGTCTGCCTCCACCCGCCCGAACAGGGGAAGTTCCGTCTCAGGCGTACGCAGCGTCCGGGTGACAATGCCGCCCCCACTCAGCTTGGAGACGAGCGTGAATCCACCTTCCAGCGGCGCCACGGCTGACGCCAGCCGGGCGCGCAGCGCCTCGGGCGGCATGTCGCTGCGCCGCTGTACCGTTCGGGAGAGCGCGGAGACGCGCGGGGCGGGTGCAGCAGCCACGGCCGGCGCCTACTCCTGCCACGCCTTCTGGCGGCCTTCGGCGCTGCTCAGGCCGCCGAGCTCGAGGGAGAGCTCCTTCCGGGCCTTCATCGCCTTGAGCGCATGACAGGCGCGCCGCTTCTCGATCTCGCAGACGCAATCCTTGTCGGACCCGCCACAAGAGCCG
>JAYYRS010000602.1:0-6570 GCA_036126975.1 Myxococcota bacterium | reverse complement strand
CCTCTATGGGTGGGACCAGTACCTGCTTCCTCGGATCGTCGAGCACTTCCGGGGACCCGAGCATTGAAGTTCGGCCAAATCCCAGGCATGGTGACGGTGGGTGCCGGTGGCTCGTGACTGGACCCGTACCGACCGGAGCCGGCGGCGGCTCCATCGAGGTCCCGATGCCAACCCACAAACCATCCGGTCGCACCACCACGCTCGCTGGGCTGTTGGCGGGCGGTGTCCCTGCGCCCACGATCGCGGTGGCGGAACCGGGCCTTGGTGTCGCCGCCTCCCGCGTGGACTGGCAACCCCCACCTGCCCTGCGGCTGGCGCCGGCGGGCGATGCCGGGACGGAGCTCCGCAGGACGACGGCCCCGCCCGACCTGAAGCTTCTCTCGGGCCTGGACGGAAGCTGATTCAGCAGGTGCGGGTGCTCGGGAGGCGGAGGGGCGGGCGCTGGAGGTCGGGCTCCCGGCCCCGCACCGTGTTCCAGTAGGGCAGTGTCGACCAGACCGCATGGAGGTCTTCGAACAGCGGACAGACCGCACGCAGTCGTCCGCCTTCGGGCATCGGCATGTCGATTCGCAGGCAGTGAAGCTGGAGCCGGGTGGCGCCGTAGTTCTCCCGCCACCAGCGGTTGATGCGAGAGTCGCCATGCTTGCCATCGTGGACGATGGGATGATGCAGGTCCCGGACGTGCCTGCGGACCTGGTGGGTCCGCCCTGTCTGGGGTCGGACCTGCAGGATGCTGCACCGCGGGTCCGAAGCCCCACCGAGCTTGGAGACAAGGCTGACGGCATCGCGGTAGTTGCCGGGTCCAAGCTTGACCGGGGTGTCGATCCGCACCTCTCCTTCATGGGGAAAGTCTCCACGGACGAGGCAGACGTAGGTCTTCTCTGCGGCAGCGAGGCATTTGGAGAGCGGGCCCGCCAGCCCCTGGGCGGTTGCGAACAACAGGCACCCTGATGTGTTCCGGTCGAGGCGGTGGATGGGATAGACGCGCCGCCGCGCCCAGGAACGGACCCGCTGCAGCATGGCGTGCTCACGGGGAAACATGGCATTGCGGTGGACGAGGACGCGAGGCGGCTTCGCGACGACCACCCAGCCCGTGCCCTGGGCAATGGGGATGACGTCGGTGCGGGCGGGCCCGGCCGATGGCGCACCGCTCACGCTTCGGGCTCGTAACCCAGGTTGGGCGAGAGCCAGCGCTCTGCGGTCGTCTTGGTCCATCCCTTGCGACCTGCGTAGTCGACGACCTGGTCGCGGCTGAGCTTGCCAACGCCGAAATAACGGGCCTGTGGATGGGCGAGGTACAGACCACTGACGCTGCTGACGGGGGTCACGGCCATGCTCTCCGTGAGGCGAACGTCCAGCGTTCGCTCTGCGTCAAGTACCTGGAAGATCGTGGGCTTTTCCGTGTGGTCCGGGCACGCGGGATAGCCCGGGGCCGGTCGGATTCCCCGGTACTGCTCGCGAACGAGCGCGCCCTGGTCGAGGTCCTCGTCCGATGCATAGCCCCACAGGGTTCGGCGAACCTCACGATGGGCCCATTCTGCGAATGCCTCGGCCAGCCGGTCTGCGACGGCCTTCAGCAGGATGGCGCTGTAGTCGTCGTGGTCGGCTTCGAAGCGAGCGACATGGGGCTCGAGTCCTCGGCCTGTCGTCACAACGAAGGCGCCGACCCAGTCGGGGGTACCCATGGGTGCGACGAAGTCCGCCAACGCGAGGTTGGGGATGCCCGGCGGCTTGTCGTTCTGCTGGCGCAGCGTGTGAAGGGTCGCGAGTGGGCTGCTCCTCGCCGCATCCACCCACAAGGTGATGTCGTCGTTCCCGGCCCGGTTCGCCGGGAAGATGCCGATGCGACCTTTTGGAACCAGCCATCCGCCCGCATCGATGCGGGACAGCATCGCGAGTGCATCGGCATGCAGCTGCCGTGCCTGCTCGCCCTGACGCGGGTCGTCCAGGATGGCGGGAAACCCTCCCCGGAGCTCCCAGGTCCAGAAGAAGGGGGCCCAGTCGATTAGCGGAACGAGCTGCGACAGCGTCGGAGCCACCGTCCGGGTTCCGGTCCACGCGGGAGCACTCGGTGGACTGGCCGACCAGTCGGTCTCCAGGCAGTTGGCGCGTGCCTTCGCGAGCGGAACGCGCCGGGCGACTGCTGTGCGGCCAGCGCGTTTCTGCCGGATCCGGTCCTGTTCGGCCTGCACCGCTTCCACGTAGGCGGTACGCGACGCGTCATCGCCGAGAAGCTTGCTGGCGACGCCCACGGCCCGAGACGCATCGGGCACGTACAGCACCCCAGGACCGTACTGCGGTGCGATCTTGACCGACGTGTGCACCTGGGAGGTCGTGGCGCCTCCGATGAGGAGCGGGACGGCGAAGCCCTGTCGGGTCATCTCCTTGGCAACGTGAACCATTTCATCCAGCGACGGCGTGATCAGTCCCGAGAGACCGATCATGTCGGCTCCACAGGACCGTGCCTCGTCGAGGATCTTTCTCGCCGGCACCATCACGCCGAGGTCCACGACCTCGTAGCCGTTGCACTGCAGGACGACGCCGACGATGTTCTTGCCGATGTCGTGCACGTCGCCCTTGACCGTCGCGAGCAGGATCCGTCCCTTGCCGGTCGCGGCCTCGGGGTTCTCCGCCTTCTCGGCCTCCAGGTAGGGCGTCAGCCACGCGACGGACTTCTTCATCACGCGGGCTGACTTGACCACCTGCGGAAGGAACATCTTCCCCTCCCCGAAGAGGTCTCCCACAACGTTCATGCCGTCCATCAGGGGACCCTCGATCACCCGGAGCGGACGCTCCAGTGCGACGAGCGCCTCTTCGGTGTCCGCTTCGATGAAGCGGGTGATGCCATGCACGAGTGCATGCGCGATCCGCTGTCCCACGGGCTGGTCGCGCCACGCGAGGTCCTCAACCTTCGACCGCTTCTGGCCGGATGTCTGATGGGCGATCTCGAGCAGCCGCTCTGTGGCGTCCGGTCGACGGTTGAGGACCACGTCCTCCACTCGCTCCCGCGTCTCCGGTGGGATGTCCTCGTAGACAGCGAGCTGGGCAGCATTGACGATGCCCATGTCCATCCCTGCCCGGATCGCGTGGTAGAGGAACACCGAGTGCATGGCCTCTCGGACCGGGTTGTTTCCCCGAAACGAAAACGAGAGGTTCGATACACCACCGCTGACGCGCGCTCCCGGGAGCGTTTCCTTGATCTGGCGTGTGGCTTCGATGAAGGCCACGCCGTAGGCAGCGTGCTCCTCGATCCCCGTCGCGACGGCGAAGATGTTCGGGTCGAAGATGATGTCTTCCGGTGGGAACCCGACCTCTTCGGTGAGGAGCTGGTACGCGCGGGTGCAGATTTCGAGCTTGCGCTCCACGGTGTCGGCCTGGCCGGATTCGTCAAATGCCATCACGATCACGGCCGCACCGAATCGGCGGACCTCACGGGCCTGCGCGAGGAAGGTCGCCTCGCCCTCCTTCAGGGAGATGGAGTTGACGATGCCTTTGCCCGGGAGGCACTTCAGACCGGCGTGGATGACCTCCCACTTGGAGGAGTCGATCACGACCGGGACGCAGCTGATGTCCGGCTCGGCGGCGATGAGGTTGAGGAAACGGGTCATGGCCTCGACGCCGTCCAGCATCCCCTCGTCCATGTTGACGTCGATGAGCTGGGCGCCGTTCGCGACCTGGTGCCGCGCGACGTCGAGTGCCGTCTCGTAGTCGCCTTCCTTGATGAGCTTCCGGAATCTCGCGGATCCGGTGACATTGGTCCGCTCTCCGATGTTGATGAACACATCGGACTCGCGTCCGTAGACCATGGGTTCGAGACCGGACAGGCGCAGATGCTGGTCGGCGGTGGGGACCGTACGGGGCTCGACGTCCCGAACGGCGGCCGCGATCGCCTCGATGTGGGCCGGCGTGCTGCCACAGCAGCCCCCGACCAGGTTGACGAGTCCGCTGCGGGCCCATTCCCCCAGTTGCCTCGCCATCGACTCTGGCGATTCATCGTATTGGCCGAACTCGTTGGGCAGTCCGGCATTTGGGTACGCCGATACGGCCACGTCCGCGATGCTGGCGACGTCATCTACGTACTGGCGCAGCTCGTCGGCGCCGAGTGCGCAGTTGAACCCGATGGAGAGGGGCTCTGCGTGCCGCATCGAATACCAGAACGCCTCGGCGGTCTGGCCCGACAGCGTTCGGCCCGACGCATCCGTGATGGTGCCTGAAATCATGAGCGGCACGCGCTCCCCGCGCTCTTCGAGGACCTTGTCGATGGCGTACAGCGCCGCCTTGGCGTTGAGCGTGTCGAAGATGGTCTCGACGATCAGCAGGTCCGACCCGCCGTCGAGCAGACCGCGAGTGGCGTCGGCGTAGGTCGCGACCAGCTCGTCGAAGGTGATGTTTCGAGCCGCCGGGTCGTTGACGTCGGGGGAAATCGAAGCGGTCCGGGTCGTCGGACCAAGCGCGCCGGCGACCCACCGGATCCGGCCGTCGTTGTTCGCGATCTGGTCTGCGGCCTCGCGCGCGACCCGGGCAGCGGCGAGGTTGATGTCGTAGCAGTGGGCCTCCAGTCCGAAGTCCTCGAGCGCTGGACCGTTTGCACCAAAGGTGTTGGTCTCGAGGATGTCTGCTCCCGCCTCGGCGTAGGCACGGTGGATGGCGCCGATGACCTCTGGACGCGTGAGGCTGAGCAGGTCGTTGGCGCCCTTCAGGGTCTGGCCATGGTTGGCGAACGCCGTCCCGCGGAACGCGTCCTCGCCGAGCTCGTACCGCTGGATCATCGAACCCATCGCGCCGTCGAGCATCACGACCCGCTGCCGCAGCGCGGCATGCAGTGCATCGATACGGACGTTGCGGCTCATGGTCGCTCCGGCTGGGGTTCTTCGCGAGGTCCTATCCCACGTTCGAGACCCCGGGGGCGAGAACGACCGGGCGTTGCCTCCGAAGACGCAATCTCGGACATTTCGCGACACGGGTACGTCAAGAATGCACGTGCGACCTTGGTTGCCACGGAGTCGTCACAGTGGTTTGGAACGTGTGAGGATAGGTCCGGAGGATGCCAGCACGGGCCAGGACGCGGCTCGTCGTTCGGAGGATTCCATGTTCCCGACCGCTTTGTTGATGCTCGGTCTCGATGGCAAGGACGACAGCATCCTCGATGCGCTTGCGGCCGGTGCACCGAAGCTCGGGGTGCAGCGCGTCATTGTCGCGCACATCCACAACCGCGACCCCCTCCCGGCACCCCTCGTCGGCCTCGTGGCCCCACCGGAGCCGGCGCCTCCCGCTGGGCTTGGCGAAGCGGTCGAGCGGCTCCGCGCGGCGCTCCCGGGCGTCGACGTCGAGGGCCTGAACCGCTCTGGACCGCCGGAATACGTGCTCACCCGCCTCACCGAAGAGTTCGATGTCGATCTCTTCGTCATGGGCCGTGCCCAGTCCCGCGGCGAGAAGGCCGGCTGGGGTTCGGCGTCCCGGAAGATCCTCCGCCAGACCACGTGCAGCGCGCTTGTCGTGCCGGTCACCTCAAAGCTCGACCTCACACGGGTCGTCGTGGGCTTCGACTTCAGCCAGTACTCGAACATGGCGCTGGCGGTCGCGTGCCAGATCGCGGGGTCTGCGACGGCGCTGTACCAGTTCGATACCAAGGTGCCGGTCGCCGGTGGCATCAAGCAGGAGGGCTACAAGGCCCAGGTCGCTGCACGAGCGCAGGACCACCTGGACACCGAGATCCTCCCCTGGTTGACCGAGGGCTGCACGCCCACCATGGTCGTGCATCCCGGTGGAAAGGTGGCGGAGGCGCTCATCAACGAGGCGGGGGAGGCGCCCATCGTGATGGGTTCACGAGGCCTGACACCCCTGGCAGCGCTGCTGCTGGGCTCCTCGGCCGACCGTGTTGCGGGTCGGTCGAAGGGCCCGGTGCTCATCGTCCGCCGGAAGGGTTCGGTGCTCGGGCTGGTCGACCGGCTGTTCCACAAGAACTGACCGCAGCAGCGAGGCCGGCTGCCGGAACCGCGCTGGGGCGGAATCCCGGAGAACGCGACACCGCGGCGTCTGCCGCCGTGGGCACACCGCAGCCGCCGTGGGGCGGAAGCGGCCGCTAGAACGGGATGGCGGGGACGGGCGCCGCGGGCGCATCCGGCATGGGCGCATTGCCACAGAGCGGGGATGTCTGGGTCTGCTGGTCCAGGGGCAGGTTGCGAATGCCGGCGATGCTTGCGACCGCGTGCGTGCCGGTCTGGCTCCACTCGAAGGTGATGGCGTTGTCTGTGGTCTCGGCCGTCACGACGCCTTCGTCCAACGTGTAGCGCCACGCGGTACCGAACTTTTCGTAGAAGACGTCTTCGCACTTGGCATCGCCCGCGAACATCCGGTCGTCCGGACAGAAGACGATGCACAGTCGCTCGCCAGGAAACGCCATTCCGCTCCCGTACCAGGCCCCGTGATGCGGCTCGGAGGGTGGCGGGCCTGTCAGGGGATTCTGCGCGGCCTCCTTCTTGGGACACCCACCGAGGGAGATGACCGCGAGTCCGAGCAGCAGGGAGTGGAGGTTGGGGCGCATGGACCGGGCCCATAACCGGTACGCCC
>JAYYRS010000601.1:0-2569 GCA_036126975.1 Myxococcota bacterium | reverse complement strand
GGCCGGTCATCACGAGCCGTAGGGTGGAGAGGGCTCGTCCGGGAGAGGCTGCCTGCTGCCGGTAGGCCTGGATCGCACCCCTCCAGCCGGCATGGTCGCCGTCGGGAATGGTCGCGAGCTGGCTGGCGAACCAGTCAAGTGCCTCCCCGACGCCTGGGCGGGAGAGGTGACGGAGAGTGCTGCGGTCGTAATCGACCGTGGGTGCAGTCAGGACGCCGGCGAGCCGCTCCGCGTCTGCGAGGGTGTGGAGGTCGGAGCGTACAGCGGCCACGAAGGCCTCCTGCCAGTCGGGCTCGTGCTGGATGACGCCGTATCCACGCCGGGTGAGATGCTCCACGACGGTCGCCGTGAGGTCTGTCCGGTCGGCGGCCTGGAGCGCCGAGTGACTCAGTACCCGGAGGCTCTCGTCGTCCACCGTGCTCGTCTCATCGACGTCGCACTGGATCGCCCCAAGGCTGAACTTCTCCGCAGCGTCCTCCAGGTCGGGCGCGAGCGGACCATCGGGCAGGCTCCAGACCTCGGAGAGCAGGGCGTTGAGGAGGCTCCTGCGGGGATGGCCCGCCTCGCGCAACGTCGCGATCGAGTGGGCAGTCCCCCGAAACGCCGGAATGCGGACCAGTTCCGGCAACGGCCGCTGGAGAGCGAGCTCGATGAGCGCACGCTCGATGAGCCATGTCCGTGCGTCACCGTCCACGAGGGATGCATTCGCTTTTGCGGAATGGTCGTCCACGGCGGCTGCGAGTGCCGGGGACGGCGTGGAATCGGTCTCAAGGACGATGCGGTCGGTATCGGGCCAGGGTTGCTCCGCCCAGGGCGACGGAAGGTCTGGCTGCGTCTCTGGACGACGGAGGCGGTATCGGAACTTGCGGCCCGCCTTCTCGAGAGCGGCGCGCTCCGCTGGTGTCAGGCGACCGCAGCGTCCGTCATAGACGTGGGGCTCTGGTCCATCCTTGGACGCCTGCATCTCCCGATAGTGCGCGCTTGTGCAGTAGCACCGGTAGACCGCGCCGCTCTCTTCGAGCCGAGCGGCGGCCTCTTCGTAGCGCGCCTGCTTCGGCGCGCTGGCCATCGCGTCCGGTTCAACGCCGAGCCACTCGAGATCTTCGAGGGCTGCGGTGTTCTCGTTGGACGAAGCCACGGTGCCGCCCTTGGACCACACCCACAGGGCTCCGAGCAGCGACGGGCGTGCTGCGTGGAGTGTGAGGGGACCCGTGGGGAGGGTCAGACGCAGCCTAGGTGCAGACACCGGGGACTCCAAGGCGGAGGCCAGGAAGGGAAGGTTGTGGTCAGCTCTCGAAGATCCGTTCGAGGTCACCGCGAATGCTGGCTTCGTCCGTGTCCATCGCCACGGCGATCTCCTGGATGAGGAGCGTGCTGGCCTTGTCGTACATTTTTCTCTCGCCGAACGACAGGTTCTTGTCCTTCCGCAGCAGGGCGAGGTCCCGGAGGACCTTGCCGACCTCGAGCGGGTCGCCCGCCTGGATCTTGTTCGTGTACTCGCGGTAGCGGCGGTTCCACGTCTGTGTATCGGCAGGGACGTCGCGGTCTTCCAACACGGCGTAGACCTTGCGAACCTGCTCCTGCGAGATCACGGTCCGCATGCCGAGGGCGCCCGCGTTCTGCAGTGGCACGCGCACCGTCACCCCGTTGTCGAGGATCTTCAGCACGTACATCGTGGTGCGCTCCTCACCGATGTCGAGGGTCTCGACGGCCTGCACCACGCCGACCCCGTGGCCCGGGTAGACTGCCTTGTCGCCGACCTTGAACTCCATGACTCCACTCCGCGGGATTCGGCGCGGGCCGCCCATTCCGGACGGGCTCCGCTTGTCGGGCCGCGCGGGTGTCGCGACGGCGCGCTGCGCCGACCCGCCCCGTCGGAGGAGAGTTCGAGCGACCACGGCAGCGGCCCCAGGCTCTCCCCGAGCCCTGCAACCGAGGCAGTATATGCACGAGACCCTCGACGTCAAGAGGCACGTATGCGCCGCCTCGCCCTGATCTTCCTGTCCCATGCGCTGCGGCCTGCAGCGGTGGCGCTCGTGAGCGTAACGGGGCTGGGCTGCCTGCTCCTGGGCGCGCAGGTGCTGTCCCGTGCGCCGGTGGTGCCAGGTCCCGCTGGAGCGGCCCGCGTGGTGCTCGGGATGCTGCCTGTCGCCCTCGCCACCGCCGTGCCTGCGGCGGTTCTCTCGGGCGCCGTCGCAGCATCGCGGAGCTGGGCGCTGGGCGGTGAGTGGCTGGGTCTGGCAGTTTCGGGTCGGGGAACGCGCCGGCTTGTTCCAGGTCTCATGGCGGTCGGTATGCTGTCGGGTCTCCTGCAGGGGACGCTGACGCATCATCTGGATCCCGCGGGGAGGCGCCAGGTCCGGGATGCGCTGCTGTCGGCCTCCGCAGATCTGGGGCTTCGTGCTTCCGAACCACTTGCACTGCCGGATGGCGTCCTCCGGGTCCGTGAGGTTCGCGGTGAGGAATGGACGGGGGTGTTCCTTGCGCAGGCCGACACGTTGATGTCGGCGCGGCGAGGGCGTCTCGTACAGGGTCGGCTCGTTCTCGAGGATGGCGTGGCACACGACCT
>JAYYRS010000600.1:0-2610 GCA_036126975.1 Myxococcota bacterium | reverse complement strand
CCACCCGCGGCGGTCGCTGCCGTGGACACAGGCAGCGACGTGATGGTCCTCGACTGGTCCGACCCGCCAGAGTTCTTCACCGACCTGACCGCGCGCGTCGGGCCCGTCGTTCCCTATCATCGACGAAGCTGCACGAATGGCGCGGGCGGTCATGCGATCCTGCTCGGGCCTGCAGGAGCCCGCGGAGAGCCGGACTGGGACCTGGGGCGGTTCGAGTTCCGCCGCACCGTCGAAGCGTCGGTCGTCCAGGACGATGTGGCCCATCCGTTCCTCGTGGTGGCCCGTCCGATGCAGGAAGCGGCGCGGACGTTTGCGCGGATCGAGCGGCGCCTCGGCGAGCGCCCGGGGTCGATCTATGTGGACGCCGGCGCCTTCGTCGATGGTGCGAGCAGCGTTCGGGATGGCGGGCTCTCCCGGCACCGTGCGCTCGGCTTCGACATGCTGGAGCGGCTCGGTCCCACGGCGCTCGCGCCGGGGCACACCGAGCTGGCACGGGGCGCGCGTTTCCTCGTCGAGGAACTTTCGGCCCGGGAGCTCTCCTACATCGCGACCAACTGGGCCGCGGAGGACCCATCGCTCGAGTTTCCCAAGAGCGTGCAGCGGACGGTGCCCACGCCGTCGGGGCCCGTCCGGCTGGCTTTCGTTGCCATCCTCGAACCCGGTCTGATGCTCGATATTCCGGAGCTTGTCGAGGATGGCGTGAAGATCACGGACCCTGTGGATGGCGTACAGCCGACGGTGGATGGGCTCTTCGCGCAGGAGCAGCCGCCAGACGCGGTGATCGCGCTGACGACCGCCGGGCCGAAGGTCCTGGCCGATGTCCGGCAGCGGCTGCGTGGCGTCGACCTGCTGCTGGGCGACCCCTCGTTCGCAACCGTCCGGGTCGGGCAGCGGGATGTGGCCGTCGACCATCTCCCGTCGGACGTGAAGGCGGCACCTCTCACGTTGAGCCTCGACGGACTCGCGACAGCGGAACTCAGCTTCG
The DNA here is from genome assembly GCA_036126975.1 of Myxococcota bacterium. Classification (GTDB taxonomy): domain Bacteria; phylum Myxococcota_A; class UBA796; order UBA796; family UBA2385; genus JAYYRS01. The sequence continues at coordinate 1,625 of JAYYRS010000600.1, read as the reverse complement.
AGGGACCCGAAGGAGAGCTCGACAAGGTGTCGAACACGCCCTGGCTGGTGCTGGGAGAGCCGCCGGTCGATGCCCGGGTGATGGACCGCGTCACCCGCACCCGGTCAGAGGTGTACCCACCCCTGGACCGGCCGCTGGTTGCGGCGCCACAGGAGTCCCCGACGGGCTATCTGGCCCCGTCGACATGGACCTCGCTGGTCTGCGAAGCGGTCCGGGCCGAGACCGGCGCAGACACCGTACTGCTGCATCATCTGCCGCCGCCGCCAGGCGCGCCGGGAGAGTTGACGGAGCTGCTTGTCACCGACCAGCTCGCCTTGCTGGACGTCCTGGAGGTGCACCGGATCCCGGGTGACCGGTTCGCCGGCGTGCTGGACAAGGCCTTCGGGAATGTCGATGTCGCGTGCGGTGCCACGCCTGCCGGGCCCCGCACGGTGCGGGGCCACCGCATCGAACCCGACCAGGTCTACTGGCTCGTGACATCCGATCGCACCCGCCGCGCGACGCCGCTCGATGGCATCCTCGCGGGCAATCGCGTCTCGCGGCCGCTCGATGGTCCCCCATGGTCGACGCTGACCGGCCCGGAGGGTGTGCCGCTGACGCTCCGGACGGCGGTACTGGAACGGCTGCGCGCGGTCCGCGCAGCGGAGGGACTCGAGCGGGTGGTCCCCTCGCTCGTTTCGGACGCGCCGGCGTCGCGTCCGCCGTTGTGGGTCGGGCGCATCCGCCAGGCGTCCATCCAGCTGGAGAGGTTTCGGGGAATCGAGCCGGATGCCGACGGCGTGACCCCGTTCTCCGCTGTGCCGGAGACGCTGGCGAACTCCCCGTCGAGCTTCACCCTCGGGTCGTCGGGAGACGTGGCACTCGAATACAGTGATGCGGGTGTCGCGGGGGACCTGCGGTTCCGCTCCGCATTTACGCGGATCCAGGCTGAGTCACGCGAAGATATCGACGGGGACGGTGTTCTTGATGTGGTGGAGGCCGAGACGGAGACAGCAGACGACTGGCCCCTGAGCACGACTTGGAAGGCGGCGGGCGTCCTGCTGCCAAAGACGGGTCGGCTCCAGGCATCTCCCTACACCGAGCTCCGGTACGACTCCGAATACACCCCCATCGAGAACCCGTCCTACAACAGCGAAGATCCAGCTGATCCGGCAAACATCGGCCAGGAACCACTCCTGCCACGGCAGGCCGACCTCTCGCTGGCACTCGGTTTGGCCTCCCGGCCGCTCGGCGCGCTGCGTGCGTTGCGCATCGGCGGCTTCGCGAACCGGGCGCTGAACCAGCTCGAGGACAAGCCCACCGAGTACGGAGGGCGGCTCGAACTGGAGGCGTTCCAGATCCTCGGACCCGCGCTGAAGTGGAGCCTCATCGGAGACCTCCAGGTGTTTGCCAACACGCCACAGGACGACGAGACCGACCTGAGATTCAGGGCCTTTGGAGAGTCGCGGCTCGCGCTGCCCCTGGCGAGGTACCTGGACATCGCGTTGTTCGCGCAGGGCTTCGCCCTGCAGCGGCGGTATGCGCCACAGCCGAACGCGGAGCTGCCGGTCGGAGCGACATGGAACCTCGGTGCGGCCGTGCAGAGCAACGGCGCGTTCCGACTGTCGCGGCGCGCGGGCCGGCCC
>JAYYRS010000599.1:0-4482 GCA_036126975.1 Myxococcota bacterium | reverse complement strand
AGTTGAAGGTCGGTGACCTCGCGCCGGGCCATGGACGGGGCCGCGAGGGGACCATTCCCGCCTCGGGAGGAGCACGCAGCAGGACACCGGCCCCAACGCCGTCGCGCCCGCCGCAGGCGAGGCAGATGGAGACCGGGCAGGAGGTTCGCGCAGTGCGGCTCGACCACAACACCGTGGACCTCCGAGGGCAGCGGGTCGACGCTGCGCTCGCGCTCGTCGAGCAACACATCGATGCGCTGGTCGTGCGCGGCGAGTCGTTCGGTTTCGTTCTCCACGGCCATGGCACGGGGGCGCTGAATACAGCGGTGCGGCGCTGGTTGCCCCAGGCGCGAACCGTCCGCCGCTGGCGCCCTGCCAATGCCGAAGAAGGCGGCGATGCCTTCACGGTGATCGAACTGGGCTGAACGTGCCGCATCTCCGGGATCCTGGTGGGAGCCTGTGGCAGACTGTCCGGCCCGGAGGTTGCCATGGGCCAGTCCCCACGTCCGCTCATCGATGTCGCCCGAGAACTCGGCCTCTCCGCTGACCAGGTGCTGCCTTGGGGCCGCCACCGCGCCAAGATCGACATCGACGCGCTCGAGAAGCCCGAGAGCGCTCCCGGCCGGGTCGTTCTGGTGTCGGCGATCACCCCAACTCCCGCGGGCGAGGGCAAGACCACGACCAGCATCGGCCTGGCCCAGGGGCTCCGGAAGGAGGGTGCCCGGGCCGTGGTGTGTCTCCGGGAGCCGTCCCTGGGGCCATGTTTCGGGGTCAAAGGCGGGGGGACGGGCGGTGGCCAGTCCAAGCTCCTGCCGTCGGCGGAGATCAACCTCCACTTCACGGGGGACTTCCATGCCGTGGCGGCGGCCCACAACCTGCTGTCGGCAGCGCTGGACAACCACCTGCATCACGGGAACGCCCTGGGCATCGACCCAAGGCGGATCTCGTGGCCGCGTGTCGTCGACATGAACGATCGGTCCCTGCGCAGCATCGCGCTGGGGCTTGGCGGTCTGTCGGGGGGGGTCCCACGCGAAGGGGCCTTCGACATCACCGCAGCATCTGAGGTCATGGCCGTTCTGTGCCTCGCGCGGGACCGGGCGGACCTTCGGGACCGTCTGGGTCGGATGCAGATCGCCCGAACCTACGACCGAAAGGCCATCACGGCGGACCAGCTCGGTGTGGTTGGAGCCATGCTGGCGCTGTTGGAGGACGCGCGACTGCCCAACCTCGTCCAGACGACCGAGGGCGCCCCCGCACTGGTGCACGGCGGTCCGTTTGCGAACATCGCGCATGGCTGCAACAGCATCATCGCGACGAACCTGGGTCGGCGTCTCGCCGACTGGGTCGTCACGGAGGCTGGCTTCGGAATGGACCTGGGTGGCGAGAAGTTCTTCGACATCAAGTGTGGCGCGGGCGGGGTCGGTGGCGTCGCAGCCGTCGTGATCGTCGCAACGGTAAAGGCGCTGAAGATGCACGGTGGTGTGAAGCTGTCGGATCTGGAGAAGCCGGATGCGCAGGCGGTGGGCCAGGGCCTTGGGAACCTCGAGAAACATCTTGAGACCGTCGAGACCTTCGGGAAGCCCGTGGTCGTGACGCTCAACCGCTTCGCGGGAGACACCGCGGAGGAGGTCGCGGTCGTGCGCACGCGCTGCCAGCGGCTCGGTGTTCCCTTCGCCGAGAGTGACCATTTCACGAGGGGCGGTGAAGGGGCACGCGAACTGGCGCGCGCCGTGATGACGACGGCGCAGGTTGACCCCGGGCCAGCCAACGTGCTGTACCCGGCCGCGCTGGGGCCCGTGGACAAGATCCGGGCGATCGTGCGGGCGGCGTACGGTGGCCGTGACGTGCTCATGAGTCCGGAAGCGCGCCGCGATCTCTCCCGCATCGAATTCGACGGCATCGGGCACCTGCCGATCTGCATGGCGAAGACCCCCGCCTCGCTCTCGGATGACCCGAAGCGGCGGGGGCGCCCCCGCGGATTCGACGTCCGCATCAAGAGGATCCTCGCCAATACCGGTGCGGGATTCCTGGTGGTTCTGACCGGCGATGTGATCCGGATGCCGGGTCTGCCGCGGCGTCCCGCTGCGCTGGATGTGGATGTCGTGGACGGGGCGATCATCGGGGTCGGTTGAGGCGGATCTCCAGCCGGGGCTACCGACCACGCTCGCGACTGGGCAGCGTCACCAACGCCGCCGCAGCTGCCAACAGGATTCCACCGCCCACGAGGGTCTCTGGACCCGGTAGGACGGCGAACAAGAGCGCGTCCGCGATGACCGCCCACAGCGGGCTGGTGTGGCTCGCGGCAGATACGACGGCGGCGCGGTCCAGTGCGTAGGCCCGGGTCATGAGCACCTGTCCGGCGGTGCCGGCTGCGCCGACACCAGCGAGCCATGGCAGGAGGGCGGGAGAGGGGAGACGGGGGAGATCTCCCGTGGAGAGCGCGACCGCGAGCAATGCGAGCAGCGTGCCCCCGACCTGGAACCAGAGCACGACGGTGGCGGACGCCTCCGTGCGCCCGAGCACCCGCAAGGCGAGGTGGGCCACGCCGGAGCAGAGCACCGCCCCCATCGCCCACAACCCATACCGGTTCCCGACGGCGAGCTGGGGCCCCAGGAGCACGGCCGTGCCGAGGACGCCGGCGCCCAGGAGTCCCCAGACCCGGGGATCGACGCGCTCCCTCCGTCCCAGGACCACCGGTGCAACGATCGCGATGAGAACGGGTTGAAGACGGCCGAGCAGGGAGAGGTCAGCGACGCTCAGGCCATGCGCCGCCGTGTAGAAGCAGGTCATCGCAAAGAAACCGGCGATGACCCGGAGGGCCATGGCAGGTCGGTTCACGGGTCGGAGGGATGCGCCCCGAAGCAGCGCCAGGGCGAGCGGGATGGCCACCACGCCGCGCCAGGCGACGACCTCGAAGGCCCCGAGCTCGGAGCGGACCACCTTGACGCAGGCGACCATCACCGTGAAGGCCAGTCCAGCACCGACCATCAGCAGTGGCCCCTGGCGGATCCGCGCGATGGTTCAGTCCTCCCGGACCGCAGCGGAGCGGAGCCCCCAGAATCGCACCGGGTCCAAGGCACTCACGGCGTCGTACGCCCACCCAACGAATCCCGTGCACCGACCACACAGTGCAAACCGCCAGGTGTATCCGGGAAACCACGTGTCAGCCCTGACAGGCGCGCCGACCGGAAGACATCCGGGTGCGTTTCGCGTGGTGAGGACCTCGTGGACGAATCCACCGGGGTTCACGAAGCTCGCGGTCAGGCCCTGGCCTGCCATCGCGAAGCGGTCTGCGGTCCGTGCGAGCGGGTGCCCACAAGAACGACACCGCAGCCAGCGGGCGGCATCACGGGAGGCGGATGCCTGGTCGGCGCCCGGGTCGATGTGGGGGGCGTCGACTCCTGGTGGTGGTTGGTCCCCACGGAGGCGCAGGGGGTGGGCATTCGGCGACATGCGGCACGTTACCGCGACTCGGGCAGACGGCCCGCAATGGCGAGGTACGGCCATCCCACGAGGAGGGGACTGTCGCCCAGCAGCGGCCCCGAACCGCTGAGCATGCCGATGTCCAGCGCGAGCCGGGGGCCGCCCCAGCGCAGGCCCCATGGCGCGAGTACAACTGGGAATGCGTTCATGTCGCCGTCGTCCCACGCCAGCGGAAGCCAGATCTCTGCCAGCAGGGCCGCCCGACGGCCGGTCCGCGCAGTGAGCCCGAGCTCAAGGAGTCCGAGTCCAGACTCTCCATCGAACGGCAGGAGTCGGGTGATGGGCGTCCCGCGGGTTCCGTGGACCGACAGACCCCCGTGGATGCTCAGCCAGCGTGGTGGGGGGTAGGCGTCGACCAGCAGGCCGGCTCCGAGTGCGGCTGCGATCCCCGTGCCCCCGCGTTGCGCGAGCAGTGCGCCGCTCCCCCGCAACGCCACCGTCGCGGTGTCCGTGCGCGCGATGACGAGCTTTCCTTGCGCGAATGCTGCCCAGGGCGCGTTCGGGAAGACGGGCAGCAGCCCCCCCCCGTTCAGCTGGAGATCATCGGAGAAGGCGTGCCCGACCGAGAGCAACAGGCCCTGGTGCAGACTGGCGGTCTCGGAACCGGCACCCGCGGTCTCGGCGTGGCTGGCCAGCAGGCCGCGCTCGACGGCTGCGTCCGCCTCCCTGGCCCCGGCAGCGCGTCGCTGCGCGGGGATGTCCGGACCTGCAGCGTGTGCGACAGTGAACAGTGCGAGCAGTCCCGCAGTCAGGAGGGCACGAGGCTCGCGAAGAGCTGCTCGAGGTGCGGTCGGCCCCGGAACCCGGCCTCGACCTGCTGGATTTCGCCGTTCACCACGACCGCAAGGGTCGGGATGCTTCGGACCTGGAAGGCCTGCGCGAGGCCTTGTTCCCGATCGACATCGACCTTCGCCACGCGCACACGTCCGTCGTACTCGGCCGCAAGCGCATCCAGGATGGGCGCCAGGTTCTTGCAGGGGCCGCACCATGTCGCCCAGAAGTCGATCACGACGGGGATGC
>JAYYRS010000598.1:0-12787 GCA_036126975.1 Myxococcota bacterium | reverse complement strand
CCCTGTCGCTCGCTGAGGGTGCCCTCATTACCGGGCGCCACGTGCTCTGGCAGATGCCACGGGACCCGGCCGGGACCCGCCTGCCGAGGTGACGAACGGAGCCCACGCCTATACTCCCTGGCCATGACCGAACGGACCTTTGCAGGCTTCACGCTGACCGCCCGCCTGCCGGCGCCTTCTGCCGCCGTAGAGCGCTGGATCGCCGAGGGGCCGGAGGGTCCCGCAGAGGTGTTCCTCGGGCCGGAGATGCTCGCCGTCAGAGCGCGCGCGCTCCCCCGCTGGGGTCCGTTTCCCGCCGTTCTCACCGGTGCCCGGCAGGGGCGCTGGTTCGTGGTTGTTCCTGGCCGCATCGAACACGACTGCGAGGCACTCCAGGACCGGCTGAGCCCGCCGGCCGCGCTCGCGGTGGCGTTCCACATCACGTCGGCTCTGTCCGAGCTTCACGAACAGGGCGGGGCGCACGGCGCACTCCACCCTGCATTCGTCGGCATTGACGGTGCAGGCCGGCTCGCCATCCGCCCTGCGCTCGCTGCAGCCGTCCGCGCCGAACCGGACGCATCTGCCTCTGCACAGGCGACAGACTGTCTTCAGCTTGCGGTGCTGCTCGACGCCCTCTACCTGGAAGGCCTCGATGATCCTGCCGTCCCACTGCTGCTCGCGGGACTGAAGCGGGAGCGTTCGCGGCTTCGCATGCAGCCGGGCCGGGCGGCCCGCCAGACGCTGGCCGCGTTGCTGGCCCGGCATCCGGACGCCGAGCCCGAGGTCGTCCGTGCACTCGGCGAGACCTGGGCCACCCACATGACGCCCAAGGCACCACTCGAGAACGTCGACCGGACGCCGACCGCACCATGGGCGGGGCCGGACGGACGACGCCGGCGCAGGGATGTCGCGACGGCGACGGTTCCGGACCGTCCGATCCGACCCGCCAAGATCAACCTGGGCGGGATGACCTCCGCCCCGCTGGCCGTGGCGATACCCACAGCCGGTCCCGACGCACCGGCCCTCGCGCCGGCCCCAGCCCAACCCGGAAGCGACATCGACACCGGTGGAGACGTCGGGGGGCTGGAGGCGCCCCGGATGCCATCGCCGACGATCGCGGTTGCATTCACCCCTGCGGCCGCTCCGACGTTGCACGAGGCGGATGATGCATCCGCCGAGCCTGCCATCGCTGCCCTGCCCGATGCCGGCCCCCCCGCCGAACCCGAACCGGACACCGTCGCACCCACCCTCCGCATGCCCGTCCCCGGCGTTGTCCCAACGTCCGAGGCCCCGATGATCGCGGCGATCAGCATCATGCCCGCGGGTGACGCGACGCGAGGGCCCGATGCCGACCCGTCGTCTTCTCCATCGGACATCGAGCCTGCACCGCCCAGCGACGTGGACGGGCCCCCTCCGCAGATCGGAGGAGAGGAAGCCGAAGCCGCGCCCGGGCCCCCTGGTGCGTCTGCGACCGTCTCGCTGCGCGTCAAGGACATCCCTCCTGCGACGGATCCCATCGCTGCGGACGAGCAGGACTCGACGCCAGCGAACGGCCCTGGGGCTGACCTGGAGCTCGCCGAAGCGGGCATACCGGCGTCCCCGTCTTCATCAGAAGACGCGCCCGGAACCACGCCGGACGACCCGGCACCCGCCGAGCAACAAGACGAGCGCCGCGACGAGGAACCCGGCGGGGACCAAGCGGACGAACCGACACCTTCCGAAGAAGACCTGGACGAGCAAGAGCGCGCGCAACCCGAGGAACCAGACGCGAACCAAGCGGACGAACCGGCACCTTCCGAAGGAGACCGGGACGAGCAAGGGCAGGCGCGACCCGAAAAGCCAGGCGGGCACCCCGAGGAATCCGTGCCTCCCGAGGCGGACCTGCGCCACCACGACCGGGACCGCCCCGAGGAGGGAGAACAGGAGGAGCCTCCGCCCGCGGACGACGAGAACCCGACCGAGGACGACGAGAACCCGACCGAGGACGACGAGAACCCGACCGAGGACGACGAGAACCCGACCGAGGACGACGAGAACCCGACCGAGGAGGACGACACGCCACAAGTCGAGTTGGGAGTCGACGCCGGGCCGGACTCCGTGGAGGTGCCGGATACCGGAGCCGAGGCTGCCGCCGAACCGCCCGCGGATGCGGGCGCGCCACCCCAAGCGGTGTCGCCATCCGAAACGGAAGTCCCGCCGACGGCCGAGGCCGGCCCAGAGACCGAACCTGGTGACGGCAGCGACACCGAAACCGATTCCGGACCGGAAACCCCGCCGGAGGACGCGGCCGGGGTCGATGCCGCGGAGGCGACCGAGCCGGACGCTGGACTAGCGCTGGATGAAACCCAATCGGAAGAGCCGGAACCAGTCCCGATTCCATGGGAGCCCTCCGCGCAGCCCCAGCCATCCTGGTCTGCCCCCGAGAACCCGCCGGCCGCCGGATCGACGACCGATCCGGATCTTACGCCCTCCTGGTCTGCGCCTGCGCCTGCGCCTGCGCCTGCGCCTGCGCCTGCGCCGGTCGCACCGCCTCCTCCAATGGACATGGATTCGCCGCTGGATCTCGACACGGTCCGCTCGAGCGACGTTCCGAAGTGGTCCGGCGTCCGGGGTGTCACCGGCGATGCCTCTCGGGAGGCAGAGCTCGGGGCGGGGAAGTGGGACACATCGGAGCAGTCGCGCTCGCTCGACGAGCTCCGCAAGCAGATGGACTCCGCTCCCGTCCGGGAGATGGACATCGAGCCCGCAGGTCCACGATGGGAGCTGCTCGGCGTCGTCGCCATCGTCATGCTGCTTCTGGTTGCGTGGTGGGTGTTCCAGCCGTTCTCTGCGGACACACCGACTCCACCGCCACCCGGCACGGAGGCTGCGCGGTTCAGCGCTCCCGCCAGGGATCGCGTCGCAGAACCCGCACCTTCGGCGGTCCCCACCATCGCTGGCAAAGTGACCGTGAATACGACGCCGGCCGGTGCGCGGATTCGACTCGATGACCGGTCCTACGGCCGCTCTCCCGCAACCGTCCCCGTCCCCCGCGACGACCGCGTTCATCAGCTCTGCGCAGAGCCGGAGGATGGGGCACCTGTCTGTCGGGACGTCACCGGTCGGACTCTTGGCGCCAAGGACCCGTACGAGTTTCCTCTCGACGAGGACACTCCCGCAGCTTCGCGAGGGGACTGAATCCAGGGACCGGGCTACGCCCTGGGAGTGAGCGCTTCCACCTCCAGCCTCGAGAACAAGGCCGCTACGCTCCCACGGGAGCCCGGCGTCTACCTGTTCAAGAATGCGCGGGGAACGGTCTTGTATGTGGGCAAGGCCAAGAGCCTTCGCACACGGGTGCGCCAGTATCTCAACGGCACGGACACCCGGATGTTCGTCCCGTACCTCGTCCGTGCTGCGCGCGACGTGGAGTGCGTGGTCGTGCGCACCGAGAAGGAAGCCTTGATCCTCGAGAATACCCTCATCAAGAAGCATCGTCCCCGATACAACATCAAGCTGGTCGATGACTCATCGCTTCTCCATCTGCAGATCCAACCCAGCGGTTTCTGGCCCCGTTACGACGTGCGACGTCACATTCATCGGGACACCGGGACGCGCCACTTCGGTCCGTTCGCGAGCGCATCACGGGCGCGTGCCACGCTCGAGTTCGTGCATCGCCGGTTTCCGCTGCGCACCTGCACCGATCGGGAGCTGAAGAGCCGACAGCGCCCCTGCCTGATGCACCAGATGGGTCGATGCCTCGCGCCGTGCGTCGATCTGTGCTCCAAAGCGGACTACGACGAGGTCGTGCAGCAGAGCCTGCTCTTCCTGGAGGGCCGGAACAAGGAGCTGTTGAAGCGGCTCGAAGAGGGCATGCGCGAAGCCGCCGAGGCGATGCGTTTCGAGGACGCCGCCCGCATCCGTGACCTCATCCGTGCCATCCAGGCCACGGTCGAACGGCAGGGCGTCGTCGACCGCAAGCTGGCAGAGCGGGACGCGTGGGGCCTGCATGTTGTCGGGGAGAAGGCGACGGTCGCGCTGCTTCCCCAGCGAATGGGCAAGCTCGATGAGCCATTCTCGTTTCCGGCCCAGATGCCCACCGGCGGAGCCGGTGAGCTGATGAGTGCGCTGCTCAACGCCTGGTACGGAGGTGGCACCCCGGTTCCGCCGTTGGTTCTGGTCTCGCACCTTCCCGACGACGCGAGCGCGCTGGAGGAGGTGCTCTCCGAGCGGCGGGGAAGTCGTGTCCAGCTGCGGCGCCCCAGGCGCGGAGAGAAGACCCGCCTCATCGACCTCGCCATCTCGAATGCACGCACGGCGCACAACCGCGCAGCCGCCCGGGAGGAAGGTCGACAGACCGCAATGGAGGAGGTGCGCAAGGTCTGCCGGCTGTCCCGCCTCCCGCGCCGCATCGAGTGCTTCGACAACTCGAACATCCAGGGGACCGACCCCGTGGCCGCGATGGCGGTCTTCGTGGACGGCGCGATGAGCCGGGCCGACTACCGCCGCTACCGGATCAAGACGGTGGTCGGGGCAGACGACTTCGCGAGCATGGCGGAGGTCCTGCGGCGAAGAATCACCCGAGGGATCGCGGAAGGAAACCTTCCCGACCTCATGGTCATCGACGGTGGGAAGGGCCAGGTCTCCGCGGTCCGCGCGACCTTCCGCGAGCTCGGCATCGCCGACCAGCGCTCCCCGGCCGCGGATCAAGCCCGAATGCCGGTGATTGGTCTGGTCGGGCTCTCCAAGCCGCGCACGGAGCACCGACGCGGCGACCGACATGCACTGGACAAGATCATACTGCCGGACGCCGCGAACCCCATCCGGCTGCCTGCAAACTCGCCGGGCCTTCGATTGCTGCAGGCCATACGGGATCAGACCCATGAAACCGCCGTCCAGTACCACCGCAAGGTCCGGCGCAAGCGCACCCTGACCAGCGCACTCGATGACCTCCCCGGAATCGGGCTGACACGGCGCAAGGCCCTGCTCACGCACTTCGGCAGCGCAGCTGCCGTCCGGGCAGCCACCGCAGCCCAGCTTTCCGAGGTCCCGGGGTTCGGACCTGCACTGGCACGGCGCGTGCGCGCCGCACTCGACGCCGAGCCCTTGACCTGAGCCAACCGTCCGCGCTCAAGCCAGCTTGGTCTTCACCATCCCTTCTGGCCCGGTGATGGCATCGATGTCCCGGACAGCCGCTGGTCCGATGGCGAGCGCAGTCCGGGTCGGGACCCCCTTGAACTCGGTGTGCCCTGCGTCTGTGATCAGTGCGCACGGAAGACCCGCTGCCAGCGCTGCTGCATGGGCGGTCAGCAGCGCCTGTTCGTCGTCGACCGACAATACGATCTTGGCCTGACCAAATCGAAGCCACTGGTCTGCTTCGTGGCTCATGGGCACCGGAAGCGGATTCGCACCCACCGCGGTCGCACGGACGGCTGGCCGGAGCACCGCCGAGAGAGACGCATGCGCACACTGGGCGGCGATCTTGCCCTTTCGCATCTTCAAGTCCCTCCGGTACAGGAGGACCTGTTTGTACGGGCGGGTCATCCGAACTGCCTCCTCGGTCGAGCCGGAGCCGTCGAGCGGCGCCACGCAAGCAGACCGGCAGCGGCATCCCGGTCCGACGCGGCGCGATGGAACAGCAAACGCCCGGACGTCCCTGCAAGCGACTGGATCACGGCGTTGTCCTCCTGGCTGCGGTCGCCCGACCCCCGCAACACGTTCGAGTGCGGCGATGCGTCACGGGCGGCGGTCCCGCGCACCATCCGCCATGCTGATCAGAGCTTGGTCTCCAGCTGCGACTGGGAGGTGAAGCCGGAGTTCACCCACTGGATGGTCATCGCCGCATCGATGACGTACAACCGCGGCGGGCTGGCCGTCCCCCAGGTCGTGAAGTCGGCCGCACCGGGCTGGACAATGGCGGTGATGCCGTAGGACGACTGCCAGCGGCTGGCGTCCGCTTCATCCGCGTTCTCGGTGTTTTCGTCATACTTGGCAAAGAAGACCGGGCGTGCGTTCGCGTCGAGGCTGCTCATGTAATCGAGCATGTCGGTGACCTGCGCGTTGTATGCGTTGCCCACGATGAGCACGACGGGCGTGCCGAGCTGGTCATGAAGACTCCATGGGCCGCCATTGCCGTCCGTGCCAACGAGGTCATAGGCAGTATCGCCCTCGCCGTAGCCAGTGCCGACGAGGGCGGGTTCGCCGCTGTCGCTCCCGCCATCCGTGCCGCCAGCGGAACCCCCACCGGCATCGCCGCTGCCTGCGTCGCCACCGCCCCCACCGCTGTTGCCCCCACCCGCGGAGTCTCCCGCATCACCGCCTGTGCCACCGGGGATGACGTAGTCGGACCGGCCGCCGCCACCGCCAAATGCATCGTCTTTCTCGGACCCGGAGCACGCGAGCGCCCCCAGAGCCACTGCCAGCGGGAGGAGAGGGGAGGTCTGCATGGCGGAAACGTAGCACGACCCGGGGCCACGCCGCCGCCCGTTCACAGCCCGTCAGGCCCACTGCACCACGCCGGTGCGGACCGTCCGCCCACCGTCCACGCGGCGCACGCGTCACAGGCGGTCGCACCATCCATGACCAGCGCATGGCGCTCGACAGCCCGTACGGAGAAGGTGCCATTTGCCGGCTCGATCGGACAGGCAGCAAGGTCGACGCTCCATGCGCCCTCCACCGTCGCGACGCCCTCCGACGCACCGACAGCACCGGTGACCGTGCCGTCATAGGCCGCCGGATAGCCGCTCAAGGGGAAGATGGTGAAGGCGAGGTCAACCGGCACCGGTCCGTCCATGCAGGTCATTCCCGCGCCACCACACCACGTCGTGGCCGCATCGAGAAGCACGAGATCTCCCTGCTCCTGCAGTTCGATGGACCCGCTGAGAGCGAACACCAACCCACCGTCGTGACGAACCGTGAAACCCTCGCTCGCGACCCAGGCCGCGCTCGGCCCCGCGTAGCGCTCAAGCCGTCCCTGGATGGTCGAGCCCGCCACGGTACGGCAGCCGCCGTGCCATCGCTCGTGCACAACCCCTGGTGCCGATGGAAGCACCTCGACCAGCGGACACGCGGCGTCGTCCCCGACTGCCGCCCTCGGGTCGTCCAGCAGGTCGATGAGCGGCTCCGGCCGCGCGGCATCGAGCGTCTCGGTGAGAACTGCCGGCGCCATCTCCTCGGCCGGCCCCGGGACCGGGTCGGGCGAGCCGCACGCAAGAAGCAGAAGCGGGAGCGGGAGCGGGGCGAAACGTCGGTCCATCACCCTGCAGTATGGCGTCTTGAGCGGACGCGTCAACTCCTCCGCTCGACGAGTTCGCCCAGAATCCGGGGAGTACGTGTGGTTCCGACCACTCGTTGCCCCACCACCGCCGGCCCGCTACGTTGGCAGGCTTCCTGGAGGACGGGTGGGCAACGACAAGGCCACATCGGCCGCGAACGACGACGGACCACAGCAGACGCCGGGCAAGATCGCCCTCTTCGCAGGCGTCGCCGTGGGCATGACCGTGCTGGACCAGATCACGAAGGTGTGGGTCCGGAACAACCTGCTCGAGCGGTCCGACCGCATCGTCGTTGTCGATGACTTTTTCAATATCGTCCACGCCGAGAATCCAGGTGCCGCCTTCGGCTTTCTCAACGACTCTCCGTACCGCATGTGGGTCTTCGCAGCCTTCACGGTGATCGCCCTGGTCGTACTCTTCCGGATGTTCCTCGAGCTGCCCGACGACGACCGCTTCCAGAACGTCGCTCTCGGGATGATCGTGAGCGGGGCCGTGGGGAATGCGATCGACCGGGTGCTCTACCAGTCGGTCACCGACATGATCGACATGTACGTGGCTCACGATGCTCTGGGCCCGTGGCTCCGCGAGCGCTTCGGCACGACCCACTGGCCCACCTACAACGTCGCAGACGTCGCCATCGTTGCGGGCCTCCTCATGTTTGGGTTCCACTACCTTTTCCTCGAGCAGGACGAGGACGACATCGCGGCCGCCCCGCCGGACAAGGCGCTCGACGAAGATGCCCCGCCGCCTCAACCGGGCGACGCCACCCCTGCCCGCTCGACCCCGCAGGCGATCCATCCCGACGCGCAGGACGCGGCGGAGTCCCCCACGGACGAGATCGAGCCGGTCGGGGATACCGCGGCGGTCCCCGACATGGTGGACTCACCGACCGAACAGCTGCAGCCGCCGGATCTCGATGATTTCGCCGAGCAGAGAACCGAAGCCATGCAGCCCGTCGACACCCACTCGGGCACGCCGAACCTCGCGGACCTCGGCAAGGACTGAGCGGCTCTTTCGGGCTTCTCCCGGACAGCGCACGTCCGCCACACCACCCCGCTCTAGGCACCCATGCCGGTCCGCCATGCATGGAACAAGGTCAGGGTCCAGAGCTTCAGGCCGTGATTGGCCTTGCTCTCCAGGTGCTCTGCCATGAGGCGGCGCACCGCACTCGGTGCAAACAGCGCGGTCGGGTCGGCCAAGAGGCCCTCCACCGCGTCGCGGAGGAAGGCCCTGCCCTGGTCCCGCAGCCACCGGTCCAGGGGGTTCGGCATGCTGCGCTTCGGTCGCCGAACATAGGCCCGGTCCGGCATACGGTCGAGCATGGCCTGCCGCAGGGGCCATTTCGTGACCCAGCCCAACCGCACGGGGTGCACCTTCACGGGTCCCGGCAGGCCTGCCGCCAGGCCCATGAAGTCCCGGTCCAGCATCGGGTACCGCACCTCCACACCGGCATGGGCTGCCATGCGGTCCGACCGGAAGAGGGAGTCCTCCGGCAGCCAGCCTCGCTGCCAGACATGCAGGATGGCATTGACGGGGTCGGAGTCGACCTCCTGGTACAGCGGGTCCAGCACAAGCCGACGGATGCCGGGACGTACCATGCCGGGGTCTCGCAGGATCTCCACTCTCTCTGCAGAATGGAAGACCCTGGAACCCCCGATGTTCCGGTCCCGACCGAAATGGACGGAGCTCGCCGCGAGGTCGCGAAGACCCAGGCGACCGGCCAGCCCCTTCACCGTGCCGGAGAGTGGACCTGTCGCCGTTCCGAGCAATCGCGCGCCGCGCAGCCGCTGGGCCACCTGTTCCATGCCGCGGCCGGCGAGCACCTCGTCTCCCCCATCCCCGGACAGCACGACCCGCGCATCCGGCCGGATCGCCTTGAACAGGAGATGCTGGAGCACCGCCGCTGCGCCCGGGAGAGGATGTCCCATCATCCTGGTGCAGGCGTGAATGTTGTCGACGAGGTCGTCATTCGTGACGCGAACCACACGGTGTTCGGCACCCATGACCTTGGCCACCCGACCCGCAAAGCTCGATTCGTCGACGAGATCGTCGGCCAGGGCGATCGTGTATGTCGGCACCACACGCGCGCACTGCGTCAGGTGCCAGAGGATGGCGGAGGAGTCGAGTCCGCCCGAGAGCAGCACGGCGACGTCCTCGTCCTCGCGGGCACGACGGTGCACGGCCCTGCCCAGCGCGGCGTCGACCTGCTGCACCAGCGCCTCGTCCTTGGGTGGCGGTGCACCCGGCGGGGACCAGCGGGGCCGCCACCAGCGCTCGGTGCGCTCGCCGTGGGCATCGATCCGCACGATGTGGCCAGGCGGGACCGCCTGCACGTCCCGGAACAGCGTGCGCGGAGCGTGGACGTACCGGAAGCTCAGGAACTCTGCGATGTGGTCCGTCGCAAGGTCGCGTGACACCCAGGGCAGACCAAGAAGCGGCGGGAGCTCCGACGCAAATGCATGGCGTTCTCCCCGTCGCGTCCGGTACATCGGCCGCGTCCCCGTGGCATCCCGGGCAAGCCACAGGACCTTCTTCCGGACGTCCCATACGACAAGGGCAAAGTCCCCATCAAGCTCCGACAGGCATGCCGCTCCGCGCTGCGCCCATGCGACCGCGAGCGCGGGGACATCACCGGTGTACAGCCGTCCATCGAGCGCAACGACGATGTCTCCATGCCGGAACGGTTCTCGGGCCTCGCCCCGGCGGGCACCGCCCCGGCGCGCATCAAAGGCCCGATGGGCGAGCACCATCGGCCCCTCCGCGAACGTCTCCTTGTGATCGCGACCCCGATGGGCCACGCCCGCGGCGAGCTGGTGGGCCTGGTCCCGCAGGGGCGGTTCGCCACGGAAGTGAAGGATGCCTGCGATGCCACCCACGGTGAGCCTCGGCCCGGTCGCCCGGCGGGGTACCGCCGCAGTGTATGGGCTCCACCCGCGCATGCCACCTTCGCGGCCCACCAGCGCGCGGAATACGCTGGGCGCATGCGCTCCCTTCCCTTGTTCCTCGCGCTTGTCGCGTGTCGCGATGAACCGGCTGTGCCTGCGGTGGACGCCGCCGCGCAGGTCGACGCTGCGCCTGCGACCCCGGACATCCTGCTGGTCTACGTCGACACCCTCCGGGCAGACCATCTCGGCACCTATGGCTATGCCAGACCGACCTCGCCCCGCATCGACGACTGGGCCACGCGCGGTTCCGTATTCACCCGGGCCTATTCCCAGTCCGGGTGGACGCTCGCGAGCACCGCAAGCCTGTTCGCCGGGCAGTATCCGCACCAGCATCGGGTCGTCCGGGACTCGAAGCAGCCGGACCGGTTCGGCTGTCTGGTTCCCGCTACAGAGACCCTGCCGGAGCAACTGGGTCTCCGTGGCTACGCGACGGCAGCATTCATCAACAACACATTCATGGCACCGGAGTTCGGGCTCCAGCAGGGCTTCGACCTCTACGACTACCAGGGGGCGACGAACACGACGCACCGCAGCGCGGTGCAGACCGTCGATGCCGCACTCGACTGGTGGGATGCCCACGCCGATCGGCCCCGGTTCGCGGTCGTCCACATGATGGAGCCCCATCTGAACTACGCCGCGCCGGACGGGATCCGCGGGACCTTCGCGAAGGGCGCGGCTCCTCCCCGCCTGAAACTCGAGCCCGGCAAGGCGGACCCCTTCGTCGCCATGCAGTTCAACGAGCTGGCACCCACAGACGCCGAGAAGCAATGGACGGTGGATCTCTATGATGAGGAGGTCCTCGCGGTGGATACCGCGATGGGCCGCCTGCTGGATGGCCTTGCCGCACGCGACGCGATGGATTCCACACTCGTCATCCTCACCTCGGACCATGGAGAGGAATTCTGGGAGCACGAACGCTTCGAGCACGGCCACGCGCTGTGGTCTCCCCTCACGCACGTCCCGCTCATCGTCGTGGGCCCGGGAGCCGACGCCACACGGATCGAGACCGTCGTGGAGCATGTCGACCTGTTCCAGGGCCTGTTGGCGCGCGCCGGTGCATCCCGGCCGCCCGACTCCGCAGGAGAGGACCTGTTTCACGTCGCGCGGAACCCGACCGGGCGCACTGCGCTGATGGAGAACTGCCTGTACGGAGAGCCCTGCATCTCCCTCGTCGATGATTCCCATCGCGTCATGCTGAATCCGCTTCGGGGCTATGCAGGCGTCCACCCGATCCTCGGGGGGATGCGAGATGGTCCGCAGGTCCAGGGGCCGGAGCAGAACGCTCTCGGCCAACCACTCCTCGACGCCGTGCGCGCCAAGCGGGGCAGCCTGTTGCCGGTCCTCGCTGTCGGAGGCGGCCCCCGGGTCCCGTCCTACGAGACCTTCGAGATGCTCAGCGAGCTGGGCTACGTGGACCGGCCCGACCAACCCAAGGGCGACGGCCCGGTCGCGGACGCTGCGGCAACCCCGTGTGGAGGCTGACCGGCGATTCTCGGTCAGCGCCTCGGTGAGACGAGTCCTCCAGCGGTGTCCACGGCTGCATCCCGTCAGTCCAGCGCGAGGCCTGCACGGGAGAACAGGGGCCGGACGTCTTCCGGCAACGCCGCCTGGAGGGTGACGGTCTCGCCGGTCCGCGGATGGGGAAACGAGAGCCGCCTTGCATGCAGCGAAAGCCGCGGCCACAGCCGGCCGGCGGCCCCGCCGTATCTCCGATCGCCAATCACGGGGTGACCGGCGTCAGCGGCATGACGCCGGATCTGGTGGGTGCGGCCGGTCTCCAGCCGCACCTCGAGGACGGCCATCCCCGCCCCTTCCGAAAGCCGTCTCCAGTGCGTGCGTGCTCGCCTGCCATCGAGCGACGCGTTCCAGGTCCCCTCCACGGCCGGGTCACCCAGGACCACCGCGTAGTACCCGCGCTTCACGGCGCCGCCCTGCAACGCCTCCGCGAGGGCTTTGTTGGCGCGGCGGTCTCGCGTGAGCACCATCAATCCCGATGTGGGCTGGTCGAGCCGATGATGCAGGCCCACGTAGTCTCGCTGCTCCGCGAGGATTCCGTGTACGTGCGGCGTGCTGCCCTGTCGCGTTCCCTGCGATGGGAGGCCGCTCGGCTTGTCGACGACGATGACCTGGGCATCCTCGAACACGACGCGTGGCAACAACGCCATGGTGCCTCCCCCGCGCCCGGTCCTAACCCCTCCAGGCCCGGAACAGGGCCCGGGGGCTGCTCCGCCTCTTGCCTCCGCCCCTGGCCGTTCGATAGGCTCCGCCTCTTCCGCCGAGGCTCTCCATGACTGCGTCGACCCCGTCGCCATGCACCGCGTTCGCCAGGGCCCTGGCTGCCCAAGTCCGACCCGGCCACAGGGTCCTGCTGACCGGCCCGGTCGATCCGGACGGCGACTCCATCGGAGCATGCCTCGCGCTCCAGGTGGGGCTGGCACATGTGACCGGGTCCGACGTGACGGTCGCCGGCGAGCCCGGCCCGCGGTACGCCTGGCTGCCCAACGCCCATGCGATGGTGGCGGACGCGGCCCTCACTGGTCGCTGGGACATGGTCATCGTCCTGGATGGTGACCGCAACCGCCTGGAGTCGGGTGCCGAGGCCGCATTCCGCGC
>JAYYRS010000597.1:0-3255 GCA_036126975.1 Myxococcota bacterium | reverse complement strand
TCAACCTCTATGGGATCAACCAGGTCCAGCAGCACGACGACATCGGCCTGAACTTCGCCGCGTCACTGCGGTCATTCCTCCGCCAGGACCCCGACATCATCATGGTCGGTGAGATCCGCGATTTCGAGACGGCCGAGATTGCCGTGAAGGCGGCTCTGACGGGGCACCTCGTCCTCTCGACGCTTCACACCAACGATGCTCCCAGCTCGGTGAGTCGACTGCTCAACATGGGCATCGAGCCGTTCCTCGTCGCGTCCTCGGTGAACCTGATCGCAGCGCAGCGTCTGCTGCGAAAGCTCTGCAAGGACTGCAAGGCGCCGATCGAGGTTCCCGAGCAGGTGCTCATCGACCTCGGCGTCCCGCCACAGGAGGTTGGGAACTACAACCTCATGAAGGGCAAGGGCTGCGGTACGTGCAACAACACCGGCTACAAGGGCCGCATCGCCTGCTACGAGATCATGTTCATGTCGGACGAGCTGGCGGAGTTCATCCTCAATGGGGCTTCCACGCTCGAACTGAAGCGGGAGGCCATCCGGCAGGGCATGAAGACGCTCCGGATGTCTGGCCTCCGGCACCTCGGCATGGGCAACACCAGCATCGAGGAGGTCGTGCGGGCCACCGCACCGGACTAGACGCCCGCAGGGACGGGAGCGCGGGTCGGCTCATCGCGGACGAAAGCGGCGCTGGCAGTCCCTGATCTCGGCGTCGGTCATCGTCGGGACCTCCGGGTCCACACGCAAGCCCGCATCGTCCCGGGTCAGGTTCCGGCGGAAGCACTCGATGTAGCCCGGGGGTGGCTGGCGGTCATGGGCCATCCGCCGAGGCGAACCGTCTCCATGACGAAGTGGGCCCTGGGCGATGATCGGGTCGTTGAGGCCCAGCTCATCGAGGACTGCCGCCTGGTGGAACCGCCATCCGACCACGCCCACCGAGCGGGCAGCGGCGATGGGGCGATTGGCCTGCCAGTCGAGACGGGCGAGCTCCTCCGGTTGCGCCAGGGTCCGCTCGAGATGTGCGCGGAAGACGACATGCTCGCGATGGCGGCGCGCGATGTATCGGTCGATCAGCCATCGCTGGTTGTCGTCATGGAACGTTGTGATCGGGGACAGGATGGAGGGCAGGTGAGGCGCCACGGGCAGGTACAGGGCCTCCGTCTGTTCCCGGGTTGTCAGGTCCCGGCCGAGGACGTGGTGGACCCAGGGGATCGGCCAGGACAATCCCGCCATGAGTACCAGCAGGGCCGGGGCACGGCGTCTCAGGACGTGGTCTGCCGACCACGCGGCAGCCAACAGCGTCGGGATGACAAGGTGCGACAGGACGCGGTACTCGAAGTGGTCGCCGCCAACACGCAGGGTGTAGTAGGCGGTGTGTGCCAGGATGGCGCAGGTGGGGAGCCCGATGCGACACGCCGCGTCCCGTGGGCGCGGACGGAGGACTGCAACGAGCCCGACCATGGCGAAGGGCACGGTCAGCCAGAAACCATGCTCGAGCAAAAAGGCGCCAAGGTACCGAATGCCCGCCTCGGGCCACGGCTCGGAGACCTTTGCGAAGTAGGTGTTGGGAAGCCAGAGTCCGTAGGTGGCTCGGCGCCAGAGCAGGTGGGCGCCGACGACCGCAAGCGGGCCGGTCGCACGGACCGCGCCTGACGGCGGGAGCCGAAGTGCCAGGATCGCCACCGTGACGCCGGCGTAGAGGAGTCCGTCAGGACGTGTCAGCACGAGCAGCGCCGCGATGGTCGAAAGTGCGGTGCCGCGCAGGCGGGGGCGAGTGGCGCCAAACAGCCATGCGAGAACGAGGAGGTTGAACAGACTGGTTTCGAGGCCGGAGGAGGTCCAGGTCAGGAACGTCCGATTCGTGACGATCGCGAGCATCGTGCTCGCCGCGAGCATCAGCCTCGTGCGCGGCGACCGGACCTCCATGCGGCGCAGCCACAGCAGCGCGAGGATCGTGCTCGCGAGTCCGGCGCCCAGGGACATTGCCTGTGCGGCCACCGGGGGGGGCGGACCGATCAGCCATGCGACGCTCAGGAGGGCGACCCAGAGTGCGCTGGTGTAGCCCTCGACCGGCGCGAACGGGGGAGGGTTCCAGGTGGGGCCCCAGCCCCCAAGCACGTTCCGCGCGTAGCGGAACGCAATGAAGGCGTCGTCGCAGAGAAACGACATTTCCTGCCATCCCAGAGCGGTCAGCCCGAGCGAGGCCGCGGCAAGCAGGAGCCAGCCGGCGCGGTGGGAGGAAATCACGGCGGCATCCTACCGGACCGCTGGCAGGGGTGGCGTCTCCCTCCGGTCTTTCGTGTGCCGGCGGATCTTGCACGCGATCGAGCGGCCCGTGTATGATCTCCGGGTCAGGGAGATGTTCATGCCTGTCTTCGCATACGAAGGCCGTACCAGCGGTGGCGACACGCGGAAGGGTGAGGTCGAGGCGGCCAACGCCGACGCGGCCCGTTCGCGGCTTCGGCAGATGCAGATCAGCCCAACCTCGGTGAAAGCCAAGGGCGGCGGTCTGGGCAGCATGGAAATCAACATTCCCACGCCGGCCTTCCTGAAGCCCAAGGTCACCACCAAGGACCTCGTGATCTTCACCCGGCAGTTTTCCACCATGATCGATTCCGGCCTGCCGCTGGTGCAGTGCCTGGACATCCTCTCCAAGCAGTCGGCAAACGAGACGTTTCGCGACCAGCTGACGGTCATCAAGGAGCAGGTCGAGTCCGGGTCGACGTTCGCGGACGCCTTGAAGAAGTACCCCGACACGTTCGACGAGCTCTTCCGCAACATGGTGGCGGCCGGCGAGGTCGGCGGTATCCTCGACACCATCCTGACCCGGCTGGCGGCCTACCTCGAGAAGGCGGACAAGCTGCGCCGGCAGATCAAGGGCGCGATGATGATGCCCGGCATCATCTGCTGCGTCGCTGGGGTGGTGACTGCGCTGCTGCTGCTCAAGGTCGTCCCGACCTTCGAGGAGATGTTCGCAGAGTTCGGGCAGGCGCTGCCTGCGCCGACCCAGTTCGTGATCAACCTCTCGAAGTGGCTCCAGTCGAACTTCGTGTTCGTCGTCGTCGGAATCGTTGTGGTGGTCGCGTCCTACAAGTTCGCCTACCGCACGAAGCGCGGCGAGGTCATCATCGACGGCATCTTCCTCAAGCTCCCCGTGTTCGGCGACCTGCTGACCAAGGTGGCCGTGGCACGGTTCTGCCGGACGCTGGGGACGATGATCTCGTCCGGCGTGCCGATCCTCGAAGCGCTCGACATCTGCGGC
>JAYYRS010000596.1:0-9026 GCA_036126975.1 Myxococcota bacterium | reverse complement strand
GGTCGGCTTCGAGTCCGTCATCGAAGCCGTCGCCATCGGTGTCGGCATTGGTCGGGTCCGTGCCGGCCTCGACCTCGTCGCCGTCGTCGATCCCGTCCTCGTCGGTGTCCGCGGAGTCGGGATCCGTCCCGAGGTCCTCCTCTTCCGAGTCGAGCAGGCCGTCGCCGTCAGAGTCCGCATCCTCGTCGTCCTCGTCCTTTTCTGCGTCGAGGCAGGCGGTGGACAGGGCCAGGGTGGAACCGAGCATGAGGAGGTGCATCATTCGCATTGGGAACTCCGGTACTTGTGTCGATCGCGTGGAAGGTACCCCAGTGGGCCCACGTCCGCGCCCCCTGTGCGCTGAAAGCTGCGAACGGCAGGCCGCTGGACGCCGATTCCTCCCTTTGGAAACCACCGTCTCCCTGCACAATGTCACCGAACAGGCGGCCACCAGCCACCTGGGGCTGGCTTCCCGAGGAAGTCCAACCGGATCCCGAATCGACCGGAGACCCGTCCGGAGCGGTCGTTCGATGGTGCTCGATGCTTCGCAGGGGCTTCCCTGTTCATCGCCCGCTGGCCACGGGGGCACTGCGCAATGAACACCACCCCTGCCGCTCATCTGCCGCGCGGAGGTGGCTCGATCCGAGCATGCTGGCGTGTGTAGACGCTGTTCCGCAGGTGGGGTTCAGCGAGGAAGTCGTGGGGAAAACCCAGCTCGATGGAACTCGCCTTGTCGAGTCGGATGAGGGCCTCATCCGGAAGCTTCCGTCCGGCCGCACCTACACAATCCTCCAGCTGCGACACCCTGCGGGCACCGACGATCGGGATGCTGTGGTACCCCTGGCCCCGCAACCACGCGAGCGCGACCTGCGCAGAGGTCCAGCCCAGGTCGTCTGCGACGGCATCCACCTCCCGGGCGATCGCGAGGCTGCGGGCGCTCGTGCGCCCCCGGGCGGCATTGCCGGCCTTTCGAAGACTGTCGTTGTCTCCGGCGCGGGTGTACTTGCCGGTCAGCACGCCTCCCCCGAGGGCACCCCATGCCAGAACGGAGAGGCCACCATGCGACGCCATCGGAACGAGATCCCGCTCCGGTGTCCGGGCGAGCAGTCCATGCTCGATCTGGATCCCCGCGAACGGAGTCCATCCCCGCAGCTCTGCGAGCACGTTGCTCGCGCTCACGACCCACGCCGGCGTATCCGACACCCCGATGTAGCGGACCCGACCCGAGCGGATGAGGTCATCGAGCACACGCATGGTCTCCGCCATGGGGGTGTACCGGTCCCACGCATGCACCCAGAGGATGTCGACGTGGTCGGTCCGGAGACGCCGGAGGCTGTCGTCCACTGCGCGTTCGAGATTCTTGCGATGCGCCCCCGCGCTGTTGACGTCGTCCTGGTCCATCACCAGGGTGCACTTCGTACCCACGACGGTGCGGTGCCGACGACCCGGGGCGGCGTCCAACCACCGACCGATGAACTCCTCGGTCTGCCCCCCGTGGTACATGTTCGCTGTGTCGAGGAAATTGCCCCCCAGGTCGGCGTACCGGTCCAGCACGCGATGGCTCGTCTCCTCATCGGCACCGAAGCCCCAGGCGTCTCCGAAGCTCATGGTGCCGAGGCAGATCTCCGAGACGCGGAGGCCGGTGTTTCCGAACAGGCGGTAGCGCAGCATGGGGCATCCAGGGCAGGGGTCCGCGCAGGCCCTATCGCTTCGTGCCGGCGTCCTCCGTCAACCCCTGACCCGCTGGCCCCAGAAACAGCGAATGCTCATGCGTCATTCGGGTCCCGAAGCGCGGAGAGATCCGGGTCGGTCTCCCGCCACTCCATCCATCGGTCCCGCCAGGCGGGCGCCACGTGGGGATGGTCAGGCGCCACCGTGCCGCCCGCGACAGGCGCGAGCAGCGCAGACGATCGATTATCCATGAGCTCCTGCACATGCAGGATGGGCTCATCCCAGGCGTGGAGCGCGAGGTTGAAGGTCCCCCAGTGGATCGGCACCAGCGCCCTGGCCCGTACGAGCTCATGCATGCGGACCGCCTGCAATGGCCCCAGGTGGATCTCATCCCAGGCCGGGTGCCACGCACCCGTCTCGATCATGGCGACATCGAATCCACCGAATCGGTCACCGATCTCCCGGACCCCCGCATCGAAGGGTCCGGTGTCCCCGCTGAACCATGCCTTGTGCCGTGGACCGATGAACGCCCAGGAACCCCACAGCGTGGTGTTCATCCGGCCGGGACCGCGCCCGGAGAAGTGGCGGGCTGGCGTGAGGTGGAGCTCCACGCCACCGACCTCCACCGACTCCCACCAGTCCAGCTCGGTGACCTGGCCATCGGGGATCCCCCACGCCGCAAGCGCCCCGCCCACACCGAGGGGAACCACCAGCGGCACGCCCGTCCCTGCAAGCAGGCGAACGGCTGCCTTGTCCAGATGGTCAAAGTGATCGTGACTCAGCACGACAGCGTCCAGCGGCGGCAGTGCCCCGATCGACAAGGGTGGAGCATGAAAACGCGCGGGTCCGGCAAACGGAACCGGGGAGACCCGCTTCGCGAATACGGGGTCTGTCAGGAAGAGTGCGCCATCGATGGCCACGAGGCTCGTGCTGTGCCCGAGCCAGGTGATGCGGAGACCCGGTGCGCGGCGAGCGATCTCCTCCACATCCGGTGTGACCACGGGAGGGGGCGTTCGCGGCACCCGCTCCACGCCTCGATCCAGGAACTCAAGGCTCGTCTTCCCCATCCGTGTCAGGTTGTCGAGCGCCCAGGGACGCTCCATGCGGGGTGTCGGGAGGATGTTCCGCACCACCCCATCGCGGAAATTGGGCGAGGACAGGATTCGCTCGGTACGACGCCCAGCCGCATACGCCGCACGCTCCATGGCTGACCTCCTCGTACTCCGTACACCCCTGGGCATGGGCGGCAAGCCGTCCGGGGCCTCGGGATCGAGCGGTCCCGGCCGGAGCTCCGCGCTCCTCGGGCCGCGGCATGCGGAACGCAGCTGCGGTCAGGCCCGGGTCTACGCTACCCTCGACGGGCCATGGATTCGGCGCGGGAGGCAGGGTGGGACTTCCGGATCTGCACCGTCATCTCGACGGCTCCGTGCGGGCCGAGACACTCTCGGAGCTGGCGGCCGCCCGGGGCGTCGCTGTTCCGACCGGACTCCCGTTCACGCCCGGCATGGGTCTCGCAGCCGCACTGTCCCGATTCGCCTCCATCCTGTCCCTGCTCGATACCGCCAAAGCCGTGCGGCGTGTCGCCGCCGAGATCTGCGAAGATGCTGCGGCCGATGGCGTGACGACCCTGGAGGTCCGATTCGCGCCGCAGCTCCATGGTCGCAGGCTCGAGGCCATCGTGGATGCCGCGCTCGAGGGACTGGACGGGCGAGCCGGGCTCATCCTGTGCGTGCTCTACGGCGAACCACCCGCGCTGGCCATGAAGCTCGCTGAGGTCGGAGCGACCAGGGGCGCATGCGGGCTCGATCTCGCCGGGGCACCGCTCGCGCAACACGACTGGTCGATCGAGAGCTACGCACCCGCCTTCCGCCACGCCGCGGAGCAGGGACTTGGCCGAACCGTCCATGCAGGAGAGGGGCGCCCTGCTTCCGAGATCCGCACGGCCATCGAACTGCTGGGCGCGCAGCGGATCGGCCACGGCACGAGCCTGCTGGATGACCCGAGTGTCCGGGACCTCGTCCGGGAGCGCGGTGTGACGCTCGAAGCGTGCCCGACCTCGAACTGGCACACCGGCGTCATCGATGCGGTCGGGCAGCACCCGCTGGCGGCTTGGCTCGAACAGGGAATCCGCGCCTGCATCAACACCGACAACACCCTGCTGTCCGCCGTCCAGGCATCCGAGGAGCATGCCCGGGCCCGGCAGCTCCCAGGCATGACCGATGCGCTCCTGGAGCGGGCCATCGCCCACGGCCACGCGGCGGCCTTCCGGCGACACTGAGCGTCCGGCCGCGCCCTGCCCATCCGCCCGCTGATGCACCGCCGGTGCATCGGAGGTGGCCGCTCCAGTTCCACGCCCATAGCCGCCCCCATGGCCGACTCATTCGACGAATTCGACCTGCCGCCAGACCTGCGCGAGGGGATCGCCGCACTGGGCTGGACCGCACCCACACCCATCCAGAGCGCGGCCCTGCCGCCCGGGCTGGCTGGCCGGGACGTCGTCGGGCAGGCCCGCACCGGCAGCGGCAAGACCGGTGCATTCGGTCTGCCGGTGCTGCAGGCCATCGATCTGGAGCGCCGCGTCGTGCAAGCGCTTGTGCTCTGCCCGACCCGGGAACTTGCGACGCAGGTCGCCGACGCCGTCCGCGCGCTGGGCGCGCGCCAGCCCAATACCCGCGTCCTGATGGCCTGTGGCGGGCACCCCGTGCATGCCCAGCGCAAGGCGCTGCGCCACGGCGGGCACGTGGTGGTGGGCACGCCCGGTCGGGTCGCCCATCTGCTGCGATCGGGTCATCTGGTCCTGGACCAGCTCCGGACCCTGGTGCTCGATGAGGCAGACCGGATGCTCGACATGGGATTTTCCGAGGAGGTCGGCGGCATCGTCTCGCATGCGCCAGCGGATCGGCAGACCCTGCTCTTCAGCGCGACATTCCCCGAGGGAGTCGAGGCGCTTTCGCGGCGAACCCAACGGAGCCCCATCCAGGTGTCCGCCGGAGACGCCGGGGACACCGGAGTGATCCACGAAGCCGCATTCCGAACGGGCATCCATGATCGGATCGGCCTCGTCGCGAGGCTCCTCGCTGCCCACCAGCCCACGCGTGCACTGGTGTTCTGCGAGACCCGCCAGGACACCCAGGACATGGCCGACGGCCTCCGCGCGCGCGGCGCCAGCGTCCTCGCACTGCATGGGGATCTCGATCAGCGGAGCCGCGATGCGTCGCTGTTGCAGCTTCTCGGCGAGAGCACGCGCATCCTCGTCGCGACCGACGTGGCCGCACGCGGCCTCGACATTCCCGCACTCCCCCTCGTCATCGTATCGGAGCTGTCCCAGACGCCCGGGCCCCACGTGCATCGGGTTGGGCGGACCGGTCGCGCAGGCGCGGAGGGCCATGCGTTCAGCATCGTCGCTCGACCCAGCGAGCTTCGCCGACTCGAACGCATCGAGGCGTTCACGGGACGCACGATCCGGCGCGCACAGGATCCCGGCGGCCACGGCGACCTGCACAGCCTGCGTGCCCCCAACCGGACGCTGCTGCTCCTCGCAGGTCGAGCCGACAAGGTCCGCAAGGGAGACGTCCTCGGCGCCCTCGTCCGCGATGCCGGCATCCCGCCCGAGGCGGTCGGCCGAATCGACCTCCTCGACCGCACCACGGCCGTGGCGATCGACCGCCGGCATGCCCGGGATGCGGAGAGGGCGCTGCGGGGTGGGCGCGTCAAGGGCAGGAAGGTCCGCGTGCGGCTGCTGTAGCGGCCGCGCGATGCGGGACGCGTACCGGTACCAACCGGGCATCTTGGCAGCGTCCGGAGAGTTCGCCTCCATCCCATGGACACCCAGGCTGCCGTGCTGATCCGAGGGCCCTTCTCCAAAATCAGTTCGTGCATTCCGGACGACAACGGGTGATGGACGCCCACTATGCGGCGAATCATTCCCATCCTGCTTGCCTTCGGCTGCGCGCCGCCACCCGAAGGCGCACCGTACAAGGGCGCCACGCTTCCCGTCACCGATGTGCACCTGCACACGGGAGACTGGGCCCTGATCCGCGGGTCCACCCAGCGCGTGCTGGCCGGCAACTTTCCGTTTCCCTTCGGTCTGCAGCCGGAGGGCCTGGCCGCGAGCGTGCTCAGCGCAGAGGGCGTACTGGGGGAGCTCGACGATGCCGGCATCGGACGCGCCGGGATGTTCGCCGTGTACGCCCCGCGGTCGGTCGGGGTCGCGACCAACGCGTTCATCGATGAGGCGGCGCGGACGGATCCGGACCGGCTCATCGGATTCGCGAGCCTGTCAGTGGACGACTGGGCTCGGCAGGGCGACGCGCAGCTCGAGGCCCTGGATCTGGCCCTCTCCTCACCGCGGATGCGCGGCGTGAAGCTCGCTCATGCCCACCAGCACTTCCGCATGGACGACCCGCGCTACTGGGCCATCTACGAGATCGCTGCGGCCCATGCTGCACCCATCTACCTCCACACCGGCACCAGCCCCTTTCCCGGCACGCAGGCGGAGCCGCCCTACACGGACCCCGCCTACCTCGAGCCCGCCATCCAGGCCCATCCGGACACGGTCTTCATCCTCGGGCATCTCGGCCACGACTTCATCCGTGATGAGACCGGCGAGCTGGCGACCGCCGTTCGCCTCGCGGCGTCGTACCCGAATGTCTACCTCGAGCCGAGCGCCCTCGGCTCTGCAGGATCGGACCCGGATGAGGTGTTCCTCCCAGAAGCCATGGAGGCTGTGCGGGAGGGCGGCGTGACGGACAAGATGATCTACGGCTCGGACGGCCCGCAGTCTCCTGGTTTCGTGGGTCGGTACCTCGAGCGAACGCTCCGCGCGATGGAGTCCAGCGGGTACACCATCGAGGAGGCCGCCGCGACGCTGGATGGCAATTTCGCCCGCGTCTTCGGGCTGCCCGCACTGGGAGGGGACTGATGCTTGGCCTGCTCGCAGTCGGCAGCACGGCGGCAGCCCTCTCTGCCGCACCGCCAATCCACCCGACCGCCGCCGTGCTCACCGGTGGGAGCGACCCGGGCGTCTGGGACACCGGCCTGGCTGCCGGATTCCCCTGGCACCGCGTCCGCGCGCAGCGGGGTCTCCGCAACGGCTGGACCCCGTTTGTCGAAACGAGCGCAGCGCTGCTGACCCGATGGCGTCCTGCGGTGGGTGTCTCCCTTCCCTGGATCAATCGGGTCTGGCGCCTGTCCGGAGAGGCCACGCTCGGGTGGCTCGAACAGGGCGGAACGCTCTCCGAGCGCGGACCCAGCGCCAGTCTTGCCATGACGATGGGCCGCACCCGAGGCGTCGTGCTTCCCTACCTGCACGCCGGATCGGAGCACACGCTGCACATCGACCGGGTCATCATCGACACCGCCGCCGGAGACGTCATCGAGGATGCACCACGACATGGCTGGACGCTCACGGGCGCGCTCGGACTTGGAATCGCCCTCGGTGGACGCTGGGGACTCGACGTGGGGCTGGACCTGCCATGGGTGAACGTACCCAAGGTCAGCCTGCCCGGGGTTCATCTCGGCCTGCAGTTCGGAGGTGCGCGATGAGGTGGATGGCCCTGGTGAGCTCCCTCGGGATCGGCTGCAGCAGCATCACCAATGAAAAGCGCGTGAGGATCGATGGCCGCATCGATACCACCGACGACCTCCCTGGCGGCGTGACGTACGTCAGCGTCCATCATGCATGGCTGGGCGAGGGGCTGTTGCGGCACCCCATGGCCTTCATTGACGCGACCACCGTGGAGCAACCCGGCGACCTCGACGTGACGTTCGACATCCCGATGGATGCGGGTGGCGAAGGGCTCGTTCTCTACGCGTGGCACGATCGCGATGGCGACGGGGTCCTGTGCAGCATCGACGGCGACCGGGGCGAACGAACCGGTGCGGTCGCGGTCACGCCGTGGCCGACCTACTCCGCCACCGTCGAGCTCACGCTCGCGGTGCCGTGCGCGGGGCCGGAGACTTTCGCACCCTGACGACCGTTTACCGCGGCGTGAGGGTCTGCCAGCCCCAATAGGCACACGGGCTCGTGGGCGCGCGCCCGGCATCGGCCGGCGCCGTCGCCAGCGCTGCGGACTCGTCCACGGCTGTGCCGGTACTCTGGCAGACATAGGCGGTGCCGCCCCCGTCGATGCGGAAGTCGAACCGGCTCCAGAAGCCGACCTCGCCGACATTTCCGGACCCGTTTTCGCCGATGAC
Organism: Myxococcota bacterium; assembly: GCA_036126975.1. Lineage (GTDB taxonomy): Bacteria > Myxococcota_A > UBA796 > UBA796 > UBA2385 > JAYYRS01. Next base: position 1,181 of record JAYYRS010000596.1, on the reverse strand, counting down.
CCAGCCCGCGGAGTTGTCGTGGGCGGTGATGGCGTAGCTGTACTGTTCTCCCGCACCGAAGTCGATCAGCCACAGCGTCTCGGAGATGACGTGCTCGGCTCCCTCCTGGTCGAACCACGCACCCAGCAGGAGGAGGGGGTCCGAGCCACCGTCATCGCCGCCCGCGTCTCCACCACCCTCGTCACTGCCGCCAGACCCTTCGCCAGACCCACCGCCAGCGGTTCCCCCAGCGTCCCCAGCCCCGCCATCACCCGCGCCGCTGCCCCCCGAGCCGTCCGTCGAGCCACCACCCGAGCCGACCTCGCCCGACTCCCCGGTACCGCCATCCGAAGCGGAGTCCCCCGGTTTGTCTCCGCAGGCAGCAACCAACGCAACCGAGAGCAGGAACAGGTATGCGTCCGACATGGCATCTCCAGGCTTCCGCCAGAGGGTACCCCGCCCCAACGCAGGCGGGAGGCTGCCCGTCGGTATCAGGCGTCTGGAACGCCTTCGGAGGAGCCTGCACCGACGGCCGGCGCGACCACCCGCGGGAACCGTGCCAGCGCGACAAGCGACGAGATCCCGACGCACACCGCGACGGCGACGAAGACGCGCCCCAGACCGACATCCAGACCATCGATCGCTGCGAAGTCGGCCGCACCGGGATCGATACCGGCGAGCAATCCGAGCAGCGGCACGCCGACGGCGCTCCCGACGCTCCGCGTGAACAGACCGAGCGTCGTGGCCTGCCCCACGAGCGCCTTCGGCGATGCCTCCTGGCTCGCGACCGTGAACACCGAGATGAGAAAGCCCATCCCGGAGCCAAAGAGCATCAACCCCACCGTGTGCGCGGTCCAGGCGGCCGCGATGACCGTCCCCAGCACCGCCATCCCGACGCCAGCCCGGATCAGCCCGATGAAGCCCAGCCGCGGGAGCAGCCGGCCGGCCACGTTGGCGGCAAGGGTCCATGACAGGGACATCGGGATGAGCGCGATGCCGGCATCGAGCGGTGTCCCACCCAGCGTGGCCTGCACATGCACCGGCAGGTAGCCCACGACGCCGTACAGTGCGGCCCCCAGCGTGAATCCGCTGAGACCCACCGCCTGGATCACCGGATGGCGGAGGCGGTGGGGCAGCGCGGCCAGCACGCCCGGGCCGCAGTAAAAGCGACGACCCAGCGACGCAGGCAACACCGCACCGAA
>JAYYRS010000595.1:0-8743 GCA_036126975.1 Myxococcota bacterium | reverse complement strand
TAGACCCGCGCAGCTTCGACACACCCGAACTCGACGGAGACGACGTGGTAGCGGGCATCGCGAGCGCCTATCGCTTTGCCTGGGCGGACCCTTGGCGGGCGGCAACCCACAACAAGGGTGTGCTGAACGGCATCGACGCCGTGGCCATTGCCACCGGGAATGACTGGCGGGCCATCGAGGCGGGCGCGCACGCCTGGGCCGCGCGAGACGGCCAGTACCGTTCCCTGACCCAGTGGAAGGTCGACGCCGAGGGGTTCCTCGTCGGCCGAATCGAGCTGCCCATGCAGATCGGTACGGTCGGTGGTGCCATCCAGTCCCACCCGACGGTGGCCCTGGCGCATGAGATGCTGGGCCGGCCACGGGCCCGGGACCTGTCTGGCCTGATCGCCGCCGTGGGACTGGCCCAGAACCTTGGAGCCCTCCGGGCCCTCGCCACCGAGGGAATCCAACATGGGCACATGCGGATGCATGCCCGGAACGTCGCGGTGCAGGCCGGCGCCTCGGGCGATGAGGTCGCCGCGGTCGTGCGGGCGTTGTGCGCCGACCGGGACTGGTCCATCACCCGGGCGACCGCAGCGCTGGAGCACCTCAGGGGCAATCCGGCGTGAACCGGCAGGCGGCACGGGCGCGGGCTCCGGGCAAGCTCATCCTCGCCGGCGAGCACGCCGTCGTCTACGGCCATCCAGCCCTGGCCATCGCGGTCGACCGCGGCACCACCGTCACGCTTCGTCGGAGCCGAGGCCCCACCCGCCTGGGTCGCTGCGCGGTCCGCGATCCCCGGCTGCTGCCAGGCCTGCTGACCGTGTTGCCGGAGGATGGACTGGAGGTCGACATCGACAGCGATCTGCCCGTTGGGCGCGGCATGGGCTCATCCGCGGCGCTGGCCGTCGCAGTGGTCCGGGCGCACGCCGCATTGCAGGACGAAGTCCTCGACTTCGCGACCACCCACGCGCGCGCCTTCGGACCCGAGCGCCACTTCCACGGCGACCCGAGCGGCGTGGACCATGCAGTGTCTGCCCTCGGCGGTGGCGTCCGGTACATGCGGACGCCGACGGGACCTCGGATCGCGCCGGTCTCGCTTCCGCAGCTCGAGCTGGTCGTCGTCGACTCGGGCTCCGCGGGAAATACGGCCCAGCTCGTCGCGGGCGTCCGCGCTCGCCGCCGGCAGGTCGCGCCCATACTCGACCGCATCGGCCTGCTCGTCGAGGAACTCACGGGGTCCCTCGGGCGAGGCGCATCCCGCACCGAGATTGGTGGCCTGCTGACGGAAAACCACAGACTGCTTTGCGACATCGGCGTGAGCACCCCGACCCTGGACGCCATCGTCGATGCGTGTCTTGCCGCCGGTGCCCATGGCGCGAAACTCGCCGGCGCGGGCGGTGGAGGCGTCGTCCTGGCCCTCGTGAGCGACGCAGCGCCGGTCCTGGCTGCCGTTGCGGCAGCCGGCTGGCCGGCCTTCCGCGTGGGCGTGGCGCCCGTCGAGGGATAGTCGGCTCGCCTGGAGGCGCCATGAAGGCCACGGCCGAGGCCCACCCCAACATCGCGGTCGTCAAGTACTGGGGCAAGCGCGACCTGCGGTTGAACCTGCCGGCCGTACCCAGCCTGTCCGTCACACTCGGTCGCTACCGCACACGGACGTCGTTCACATGGGGCGCCGACGCGCCCCAGGCCACGCTTCTCCTCACCGGCGCGCCGACGACCGGTCCCGCGCTCGCCAAGGTGTCCAGCTTCCTCGACCTCGTGACCGGACCCGACCGGCCTCGCTGCCGCGTCGAGTCTGACAACAACTTCCCCACGGCGGCAGGTCTCGCTTCCTCGAGCAGCGCATTCGCCGCGCTGGCACTCGCAGCGAATGCGGCCGCCGAATGCGACCGGACCCTTCCAGCGCTCTCTGCACTGGCCCGGCAGGGCAGCGGGTCGGCAAGCCGTTCGCTCTGGGGTGGCTGGGTTCATTGGCGCCTGGGCACAGCGGAGGATGGCCAAGACAGTCATGGCGAGCCCCTCGCGCCCGCGGACCACTGGGACGTCAGGGTGGTCGTCGCGATGGTGGGAACCGGCCCCAAGAAGGTGGGCTCGACCACGGGCATGCGGGATACGGCGCGGACGTGCCCGTACTACGACCGGTGGGTGGAAACCGCCCCCGCTGACGTCCAGGAAGGGATGCGCGCCATCCGGAGCCGGGACCTGGAGCGACTGGGACGGGTCATGGAATGGTCCACCCTCAAGATGCACGCGACCATGATGACGTCCGAACCCAGCATTCGATACTGGAAGCCCGAGACCGTCGCAGCGATGGAGGTCGTCGAAGACCTCCGCGCCCGAGGCACGGGTGCCTGGTACACCATGGACGCCGGCCCCAACGTCAAGGTGCTCTGCGCGGCCGCGGACGCGCCTGCCGTAGAGGCTGCCCTCCGAACCGTGGTTCCGCGGGTGGATTCCCTGGGGGTCGGCGGTGACGCCAGACTCTGCTGAAGGGCGCTCCGTCCTCGCTCCAGGCAAGCTGGTCATCGTCGGCGAATACGCCGTGGTGGACGACGCGCCAGCGCTTGTGCTCGCCGTGGACCGCGGTGTCCGCTGTGACATCCTCGATGACACTTGCCCGCTGCGGATCCAGACGCCAGACGGGGACGACCGCTTCGTGCGACCCGCCCTTCTCGGCGCCTCAGGGCACTTTGTCTTCCGCAGCTGGAATCCGGTGGCCCTGCCAGGAAAACCAGGCTTTGGCGGCTCCGCAGCCGCCTGTGTGGCCGCCTGCGTCGCAGCGGGTCGCCCGGCGACCGATGCCTTCACGATCCACCACGACGTCCAGGGAAGCGGCTCAGGAGTGGATGTCGCTGCCGCTGTCCACGGTGGGATGCTCCGGTTCCAGGCCGGCGCGGCCACGCCAGAGCCCACGGTGCATCCCATCGTTGTCTACAGCGGCCAGTCGGCGCGAACCGGTCCAAGGGTCCAGCGGTACCGGGCCTGGGCGGACCGAACCCGCTTCGTCCAGGCGAGTGCATCGCTCGTGGACGCCTTTCATGACGACCCGGTCACCGCCCTCGCCGAGGCGGCTGCGCTGCTGGCAGCCATGGCTGCTGCCGCCGGCATCGACTACCGCACCGATGGCCTCGACCGGATCGCCGCGCTTGCGCGCGCGCATGGCGGCGCGGCCAAGCCGTCCGGCGCGGGCGGAGGGGACTGCGCCGTCGCGCTCTTCGACGATCCGGAGGCAGGGAACGCGTTCGCGCGCGCCTGCGCGGCGGAGAACCTCCCGCCGATCGACATCACGCCCGCGCTCGGCGCCCATGTTGTCCCCGGTGGGCCTGAGCCGACATCGGGTTAGTGTCCTGCATGGACTCTGCACACACTTCTGCTGCGCCCCCGCAGCCGGCCATTTCCGCCCGGAAGGCCGACCATATCGACCTGTGCACAGACGGAGACGTGGCGTTCCGTCGGAAGACCACGCTGTTCGACGACGTCGGCTTCGTGCACGACGCTCTCCCCGAGCTCGCCGTCGACGATGTCGATCTTGCGGTCGATTTTGCTGGTAAGCGCCTGCGTGCTCCGCTGGTCATCGCGGCGATGACCGGCGGCGTCGACCGGGCCGAGTCGATCAACAAGGACCTCGCCTCCGTCGCAGAGGAGCTGGGCATCGGCTTCGCCTTCGGGAGCCAGCGCCCCCTGCTGAGCAAGGGCATACGCGCCGGATACGAAGTGCGGGACGTGGCCCCCAGCGCGCTCGTTCTCGGCAATATCGGCATCGTCCAGGCCGCGCAGACCCCGACGTCCGCGCTGACGGACCTGGTCGGGGACTCTGGCGCCGACGCGCTCTGTGTGCATCTCAACCCCGCCATGGAGGTCGTGCAGCCTGAGGGCGACAATGACTTCCGCGGTGGGATCGAGACCATCGCGAGGCTGGTGGAGGAGCTGCCGGTTCCCGTGATCGTGAAGGAGACCGGATGTGGTCTGTCCCGCTCCGTGGGCACGCGCATCCGCGCGCTTGGCGTCGACTGGGTGGATACGAGCGGCGCCGGCGGCACCAGCTGGGTGGCGGTCGAGGTCCACCGCGCAGCTGGCGACCAGCGCGCACTCGGCGACACGTTCTGGGACTGGGGCATCCCCACGGCCGGCTCCGTCGCCCAGCTCTCCGGTCTCGGCCTCGGCATATGCGCGACCGGCGGCATGAAGGACGGCCTAATGATCGCCAAGGCCCTGGCGCTGGGGGCACGGTGCGGCGGCATTGCCCGGCCATTCCTGCAGGCGCAGGCCCAGGGCGGGCGAGAGGCGGTCCGCCGCGTCGCGCAGCGGGTCATCGGGGAGATCCGGGTCGCGTGCCTGCTGACCGGCAGCCGGACGCCAGCGGACCTCGTCGGCAAGCCCCTTGTCATCGGCGACCGGCTCCGCCGGTGGATTCCTGCCGGCTCCCCCCTGGCCGGCCGGCTCTGACCACCGCGCTCGGCGTGCTCAGCCTCCGGCGAACGCGGAGAGGAATCCCTGCAGGTCGATGCGGGTCAGGTAGAAGCGCTGGGCGAGCGTCGGGTCGATGGGCAGCCGCCTGGGCTCCGCACCCTCCCGGTGGATGGTCACGTCCATCATCGGAACGTCCAGCGCGTAGGTGTGGATGTAGCGACCGACGACCAGCCCGATGGCTGCGAGTTCCCGCTGCAGGTTCCCGACCGAGCCCCGGTAGCGGATGTGGATCTCTGCCGACTGGGGAACGTCGTTCTTGCGGCCGGCCCATGTGAGGACCGGGGCCTCGATGCTCAGGGTCTGGATCTGCATCCGGGTGAGTTCGATGAGGAGGGCGTCTTCCAGCTGGCCGGGCGCCCGCACGTCCCGCGGGGTATCGACCATTCGGGCCCGCAGCTCCGCTTCCAGCTCCGCAGAAGCCGAACCCTCGGGAGCGGCGTCTGCTCGCGCGGGGACCGCTGCGGGGGCCCGGGCCGGGTCGGGCGGTACCCGCTCGACGGGCTCCGCCACCACGACCCGCGAACCGGGCGGAGGGAAGACGGCCGTGGCGGTGCTCGTGATGTACCACTGGATGACGAGCATCGCGGTCACTGCGCTGCCAGCGAAGAGGGCGATTCGCCACCAACGCGTACCGGATCCCTTCGCCGCCGGAGCGGGAGACGGGGCCGGCATGGGGAGATGCTCCGCCAGTGCCATGGGCGGCAATGGCGTCGGCGTGGGCTGCACTGCAGAGACGGCGGCAGCGGGAAGGGACGCCACAGCGGCTGCGCCTCCGGGACTGCCTCCCGGGAATGCGATCACCTGCCCCGTGCGAGGGCTTCGGGTCTTCCGACGGGGCGTCTCGACGACCATGCGCCCGTCCGTCGTCGAGGCCATCGGGCGCACGGCTTCCAGCGGGAGATCCTCGAGCGGTGGCGAAAATGCTTTCCCATCGCCAGGTTCGCGCGTCTGCGGATCCAACCCATCAGCCATCCCCGGCGGGCGCCGCTGGAGGGCTTCGTCGGTGGGCTCCGCGTAGGCTTCGAACGCCGCGTCCGCGGCGCTTGGATCCATCTCGTCCCACGCGGCCCAGGGGTCGGCCTGCAGGTGCTGGGCCACTTCCGGCAGGCTGCCGGCGGGCTGCCAGGTGCGCGCGCCGGGCATGCTCACGCGGGTGCCCGCGTCGATACGGCCCTCCCGCGCAAGCACGAGCAGGGCCTCGACCCCGTCGAGGACGAGCTCCTGATCGGCCAGCAGTACACGCACGGTTCCTTCGCCCTCGACACTCATGCCTCAATGATGCCGTCTCTCAGCGGGTTGCGTCAACGCGGACCGGAGCACGCAGACATCGTGATACACATCTGGCGCCCCGCCCCCTGGACCGCACCGCGGCCGGGAGGGCGAACCCGCCTGCGGTTCCGCCCAGGCCCCACACCGGAGTGAACACCGACATGTCCCAAAACACGGTCCTGGACCTTCAGAAGATGAAGGCCGGCAACCAGCGAATCGCCATGGTGACGGCCTATGACTACACCATGGCCCGGCTCGTCGACGCCGCTGGCGTCGACATGGTCCTCGTGGGCGACAGCCTGGGCATGGTCGTCCAGGGGCGCAGCGACACGCTCTCCGTCACCCTGGATGACATGGTCTACCACGGGCGTTGTGTCGCCCGGGGTCTGGAAAAGGCCCACCTCACCGTCGACCTGCCCTTCATGACCTACCAGCTCGGGCCCACCCAGGCCCTGCAGAGCGCCGGCCGTCTCGTCCAGGAAGGCCGCGCCCAGTCCGTCAAGCTGGAGGGAGGAGAGCGGTCTGCCGCTGCCATCGAGCACATCGTACAAGCGGGCATCCCCGTCGTCGGCCATGTGGGCCTCACGCCCCAATCGGTCAACGCCCTTGGCGGTTTCCGGGTCCAGGGGCGGGGCGAGGCCGGTGCCGAACAGCTGATCAATGACGCGCGGGCGGTCGAGCAGGCGGGCGCATTCTGCGTCGTGCTCGAGATGGTCCCAGCCGAGCTCGCCGCGGAGGTCACCGCGGCCCTGTCTGTACCCACGATCGGCATCGGCGCCGGGAGTGCGTGCGACGGACAGGTCCTCGTGGCCAACGACCTGCTCGGCCTCGATACGAGATTCAAGCCGCGGTTCGTGCGACGGTTTGCCGAACTCGAGTCTCCCATCGTCGGGGCCGTTCGCGACTACGTGACCGCCGTGAAGGACGGTTCTTTCCCCGCAGCGGAGCATAGCTTCCGCCGCAAGCGTCCGGGCCCCACCAAGGTCGCCCGGCTCTACTGACCCGGCGGGCCGCGATGCAGACCTGGACCGATCCGCTCGCTCTCCAAGCCGAGGCCCTCCGCCGCCGTGCTCGCGGAGAGCGGATCGGTTTCGTGCCGACCATGGGCTTCCTTCACGCGGGGCACACCTCCCTGATGGACATCGCAAGGGAACGCTGTGACTGGCTGGTGGTGTCGATCTTCGTCAATCCGCTCCAGTTCGCACCGGAGGAGGACCTCGCACAGTACCCCCGCGACCCAGAAGGCGACGCGGCGCAATGCCGACAGCATGGGGTGGACGCCATCCTGCAGCCCCGGGAGCTGTACGCGGAGGGCCACGGCACGCGGGTGAACGTGACCGGCCCCACCCAGGGCCTGTGCGGTGCAGACCGGCCCTCCCACTTCGAGGGCGTCACGACGGTGGTCGCGCGCCTCCTCGGTCTTGTCCAGCCACACGTCACGGTCTTCGGAGAGAAGGACTTCCAGCAGCTCGTCGTCGTCCGTCGCATGGTGCGCGATCTGGCGATGCCCGTCGAGGTCCTCGGAGGGCCGCTGGTCCGCGATGAGGATGGCGTGGCCCTGTCGAGTCGCAATGCCTACCTCTCGCCGGCGGAACGTGTCCGCGCGCGGACCATCAGTGCGGCGCTGCGGGCGATGGCCCAAGCGGCCAGGGCGGGAGAGCGCGATGCGCGAGCCCTTCTCGCGCTGGGCCGCGCACGGCTCGACGTAGACGAACTCGACTACCTCGAGATCCGGGACGAGCACGAGCTCGCTCCCCTCACCCACCTGGGCGCCCGACCGGCCCGGGCCTTTGCCGCGGCACGCGTCGGACGCCCCCGGCTCATCGACAACCTCTCGCTCCCGGTGCTGTCGTGACGCCAGGCGACTGGATCCTCTTCGCGGTCGTGAGCGTGCTCGCGACGAACCACGTGCTCATCCGCCTGCCGGGATGGCAGCAGCGGGCCTGGCTCTTCTGGCTCGTGCAGCTGCTCAACATGTCCGCCGCCGGCGTCCTCCTGCTCGAGGGCCTGCCCGGATTCAGCGGCAACCTTTCCGTGGTGAACTACGTCCTGGCACTGCTGTTCGTGGTCCGCGCGGTCCAGAACAACAACCGCTGGGGCCGGCGGGGACAGGACGGCCGCCAATCCGACGAAGCCGACGAGCGAAAGGCGGCCATCCTTGCCGCGCTTCGCCGCGGAGAGGCGCCCGATGGCGACATCCCGGGAGCGCAATCCGACCCGTCCTCCGGGGCGGATGCCTGAGCAGCCCGGATACGACAGGCCCTGCTTCGCTCCGTGTTCTCAGGTCTGCGCGCGCCATCCATCGACGATCTCTTGCACTTCACTGTTCTCGAGAAGCCGATTGGTCGACTTCGCAGCCGTCCGGATGGTCGCGACGAGGTCGTCCTCGACCGGCAGCCCCCGGGACCGCAACCAATACCGGATGTTGGAATCACCCGCCATGTGGCCGATCTCGATCTCCTGCTGCCGACCAAACCAGCTGGCCGGCACTCCCGAGTAGACCTGGTCCGCAAGCCACCGATCGCCCTTGTCGATGGCCTTGATGACCGCGGCAGCATGGACGCCCGTGCCGGTGCGGAACGCGTCCCTGCCAAACACCGGGTAGCTGGCGGGGACCGGCACCTCACAGGCGGCCGAGACGAGGTCGACCAGGTCGCCGAGCCTCGAGAGGTCATGGTCGACGACCCCCAATAGACGGAGGTTCACGAGAAACAGGTCCAGAGGCGTATTGCCGACTCGTTCCCCCACGCCGAGGATGCAGCCATGGACGCGATCCGCACCGGCCTCGATGGCAGACAGGGCGTTGCCGAGGCCGAACCCGCGATCATCGTGCCCGTGCCAGTCGATGTGGGTGTCCGTGCCCATGCCGCGCACGAGGTTGCGGGTGAAGTGCACGAGATTGAAGACACCATTCGGCGTCGCATGCCCGACCGTGTCGCAGAGGCACAGCCCATCCGCGCCCTCCTCAATGACGGCGACGAAGAGCCGGCGGAGCGTCTCGGGCCGCGACCGGACAGTGTCC
>JAYYRS010000594.1:0-3474 GCA_036126975.1 Myxococcota bacterium | reverse complement strand
TGGCGTCGCGACGAGGCCGTCTTGCGGTGCGTAGCCCTTCACATGTCCGACCGTGACCCGGAGGGTCGAGTTGGCGTCGGGGTAGACCTCGCCCTCCGAGGCAGCGCGCATCGCCTCGAAGTACAGAGGCTGAAGGCGAAGGTTGGCGCCCTTCCGCTCGCGGTCCCGCTGTCGGATGGGTGCGTTGTAGGCGTCCAGCGCAATCGCGAGCTGGACCCAGGGATCGGTTGACGCAGCCAGCGTGGCCTTGTCCATGTCGAGCAGGCTGACGCGGTTCTCGGTCGCTGCAAGTGCGGGGTCCTCATGCAGCTTGTCCACCGCAGCTGCAATGCCTCCCTGGGCCTCGACCCAGTCCAGCACGGGACCGGGGCGCTGGTCGGCAGGCAAAGCGGCCAGCTTCTCGAGGAGCAGTGTCAATGCGTCACGGCCAGCCGGCGTCCACATCGTCTTCTCGAGCCGCTCGAGCCGCCGGAGACGCTTTTCCCGGTCGCGGTCCTGGTAGCCCCGGTCGCGCTCCAGATCGGGCTTCTCTCGCTCACAGGCCCAGCGCCAGCCGGTGTAGGCCGCGCTGAGGAGGTCGATGCCGAGCATCCATCCCGACACGGCCTCCGAGCGGTACGTCCGGTCGGACGCATCCGCCATGGCATCCATCTCCGCGAAGACGGGACCATACCGCCGGCTCCGTTTCCGGTCCGCGGCGACCCAGGCCATCAGCGCGTCTTCGGACGCCGCCTTCCGCTCGATGACGTCGCTCCCCGAGAATCCGTCGAGCATCCCCTTGCGGTACTTCAGCCCGTTGTCGATGTACCCGATCTGGGCGGTCAGACGGGCCTTGGCATCCGCAGAGCGGTCGGCGTGGTCCTGCAGGATGGCCCGCATCTCTTCGCTGAGACCGATCCCGAACGGGTAGGCCACATCTCGGGCGAAGGTCATGCTGCGCGCCCGTCGGAAGCGGTAGGTGCGGCCTGGATAGCCGGCGACCATCACGAAATCCCCGGGGCTGGCACCGTCCGGATTGACTTCCAGGTGGTGGGGTGGCCGATAGGCGATGTTGTCCTCGGCATGCTCGGCGGCGCTTCCATCTGGGCCGACATAGGCCCGTAGCAGGGCGAAGTCGCCGCTGTGGCGAGGCCACATCCAGTTGTCGATCTCGCCGCCGAATGCGCCGACGCTGTCCGGCGGCGCGTAGACAAGGCGGACGTCCTTGAGCCGACGCTTCTCGATCAGCCGATACTCGGAGCCGCCGTAGTAGGACGCGACCCGGCACTGCACGTCCGGACGATCCGCTTCGCATCCGGCGACGATCGCCTTCGTGTTCTTCGACACGATCGCTTCGCGCGCGGCATCCCCGGTGCGACGGCTCACCCCGGCATTCACCTCTGCTGTCACGTCCGTGATCTTCTGGACGACCTGCACCTCCGAGCCCGGCCCGACCCAGGCCTCTTCCGCCCGGGTGGCGGCGAGGTACCCGGATTCGTTCCGGTCGTTCTCGGCGTCCGAGAGGTACTGGAGGTAGCCCGCGACGCAGTGGTGGTTGGTTGCGATGAGGCCATCAGGGGACACAAAGGCCGCCGAACAGAAGCCCAGTGTCACGATGCTGCCCAGCGGCTGCCCCATCGGGTCCGCCATCGCTTCCGCGTCCAGCTCCAGTCCCATCTCCTTGAGCTCGGCCGCCTTGCGTGGAAGCTGCTCGGGCAACCACATGCCCTCGGCAGCCTGGGCGGGAAGGACGGCGGACAGGGCCACAACGGCGACGAACATGGAGCCTCCAGGGAATCTCGGCCTGATGGGTCTGCCCCACAGCCGGAGACCGCACGCGGTTCCCCTCGGCTGCGGGGCGCAGGACCTATCCTGTCGGGCGGGCTCCGCTGCCCCGAAAACCGGTCAGTCGCCCCGGCAGTCCGACAGCATCTGCGCAGCGATGAGCCCCTGGACCTCGGAGCAGTGCTCCGTCGTGAGCATCGGGTAGCCCTTCTTGCCGAACTTGCAGGCCGTCGACTCCTTGTTGCGCCGGACCTCCCCCTCGGACCGGGTCATCATCAGGATGGTGCCGCCCGTCCGGTCCTCGGAGTACGAGTAGTCGCCGGGGAAGGCATCGATTGGATCCTCTGCAGAGTTCCACTGCTCGAAGTGCTCGAACTTGACGTCCGTGCCCTTTGCCCCCGGAAACTTCCACCGGGTCTTCCCTTTGTAGATCGTCCCCGTCTCGTAGTCGTTGCCAATGTGGACCGGTGTCACCGTCTGGTCCTTGAGCGGGCCATCCATCAGCACGAACTGGTCGCCCCGGACATCCGCCACCAACCGGGTCTTGTTCGGCTTGTCGGGATCGAAGCTCCACACCTGGCAGATCTGCGACTCGAAGCGGGCGTTCCAGATGTCCTCGAAGCCTGACTTGAACACGATCTTGCCGCCCAGCTCACATGCCTGGTCGGCGCCGTAGCGGCACGCATCCTTGTAGGCGCGGACGGCGCCCTTCATGTTCTGCTCGGTTCCTCTGCCGTGTTCGTAGGCCACCGCGAGAGCAAAGCAGCCCATGCCGGATTCCTGCCCGCAGGCCGCCTGGTACAGCCCGACAGCACGGGCTGCGTCCTTGTCCACGCCCTTGCCGGATTCATACATCCCGCCGGCCTTGGCACATGCGTCGGCGTCGCCCCCGCCACAGCCCTTCTCGTAGAGCTCCGCAGCCTTCCGGGCGTCCTTCGAGACGCCATCTCCCATGACGTACTGCCGCGCGAGGATGCTGCAGGACTTTCCGTGGCCCTTGATGCACGCCTGGTCGAACAGCTCGCCGCCCCGCGCTGCGTTGGCCGGGACGCCCTTGCCCGTCTGGTAGAGCTTGGCGAGGTGGTAGCAGCCGACGCCGACCTGTGCGTCGCAGGCCTGTCCGTACAGGTCGTGGGCACGCGCGAGATTCATCTCCACCCCGTTGCCGGACTCGTACAGCTGCCCGAGGACGTCGCACCCTTCAGAGATTCCTTCCTCGCATGCACGCTGGACGAAGCCCTTTCCGACCTCGGTGTCCTTGGCCACGCCTCGGCCCCGCAGGTACAGCTTGCCAAGGCGGATGCAGGCCTCTCCATACCCCGCGTTGCAGCTCTTCTCGTAGATGCCTGCGGCGTCCTGCGCGTCGCCTGCCTCGCTCTTGCCGTCCTCAAACAGCTTCGCCATGCCGAAGCAACCCAGCATCTCGCCCATGTCACACGCCGTCTGGTACAGCTCCGCCGCCCGGTCGCCATCCCGCTCGACGCCGATTCCCCGCTCCGTGATCCGCGCGAGATTGGAACAACCTGCGGCGACGTTCTTGTCGCACATCGCGCCGTACGCCTTGGCGGCCTTGGCCGGTGATGGCTTCCCGCCGATGCCCATCTCGAGCAGACGCGCCTGGTCGACGCAGGCATTGGGGACGTTCTTCTTGCACGCCTTCGCGTAGTAGCTGGCGGCCTTGTTCAGGTCTGCGCCGACACCGCGGCCCTT
>JAYYRS010000593.1:0-8087 GCA_036126975.1 Myxococcota bacterium | reverse complement strand
GGCCGTTGAGCGGAATGTCTGGCGCGCGCATTGGCTCGCTTGTGCGCCGCTACACGACCTCGAGCACCATGCCTGCCTGGCCCCACACGCCGACCTCCTCCTTCAGGTCCGCACGCATGAGCGGGCGCTCGTCCAGGAATCCGTCGGGGAAGGCCAGCCGCAGCCGCCGCGGCGTCGCCGTGAGCGTCGGCACGGGGACGACGCCCGGTGCGCGGGCCCGGTGGAGGCGACGCGCGAGGCGCAGCACGACGGCGAGGTGGAGAACGGGTTCCAGGGGGCCGGTGTAGACGGCGGTGATCCGGTCGCGGTCGAGCTTCCCGCGGTGCGCCAGCACCAGCGCGGCGAGGATGCTCTGGCCCTGTCGCGAGAACCCCGGCAGGTCGCCGTGGCGCAGCAGGTAGGCGCCGTGCTTGTGGTAGCTGTCGTAGGAGATCGAGATCCCCATCTCGTGGATCCGGGCCGCCCAGCGGATCCGGGCGAGGTCCCTCGTCGGGTGCAGGTTCCAGCCGCGATGGACCTGCTCGAACAGGGACACGGCGCAGGCCTCCACGTGCGCGGCGTGGGTGCGGTCCACGGCGTGCTGCTCGGCCAGGCGCGCGATGGTGCGCTCCCGCACGTCGCTGTGGGCCAGCCGGCCCAGCAGGTCGTGCAGCACGCCCTCCCGCAGGGCGCTCTCGGTGGCTTCCATCCGGCGGATGCCGAGCGCATCGAAGACGCCGATGAGCACAGCCAGACCGCCGGCGATCACCGGCCGCCGCCGCTCCGACAGACCGGGCAGGTCCAGGGCATCGCTGTGCCCGAGTCGGATGAACTCGCGGCGCAGCCGGTCCAGGGCGTCCGGGGTGATGCCATCGGGCCCGAGGCCGGACTCCATCAGAACCTTCTCCACGGCGTTGATGGTCCCGGATGACCCCACGGACTCGTCCCAGCCGAGCGCGATGTAGTTCCGTGCGATGGAGTCCAGGCCGACGCGGGCGGCCGTGATGGCCTTTCCGAATCGCTTCTTGGTGATGCGGCCGTCGGGGAAGAAGCGCATGGACCAGCTGACGCATCCCATGAACCGGCTGTCGAGCAGGCCGGGCTCTGCGTCCTCCCCGATGATCAGCTCCGTGCTGCCGCCGCCGATGTCGACGACGAGCCGGCGCCCTTCGGGTGGCCGGTCGTGGTGGACGCCCTGGTAGATCAGCCGGGCCTCCTCGTGGCCGCTGATGATCGCGATCGGGTGTCCGAGCGCGACCTCGGACTCGGCGAGAAGCGCAGCGCTGTTCCGGGCACGCCGGAGCGTGTTCGTGCCCACGACCCGCACCGCCCGCGCGGGCATCGTGGCGATCCGCTCGCCCATCTGGGTCAGCGCCTCCAGCGCCCTCTCGCGTGCCTCGGCGTCCAGGTCGCCGTTGGCGTCGAGCCCGGCGGCCAGCCGGACGGTCCGCTTGAGGCGGTCGACGACGTGGATCGCGCCGTCATCTCCGATGCGCGCCACCACCATGTGGAAGCTGTTCGACCCGAGGTCGATGGCAGCGACGGTGTCGGGAGCGGTCACGACGGTCCTCCGTCGGGCGGGCTTAACACCTGGGCTCCCGGGTCCGCGCCCGCGGGCCCTGGGCCGCGCCGCTCCATGCCGCTATGGTTCGGCAGCCGCTCCCTGGAGGACCCTTGACCGACGCCGTCGTGCGCCGCTTCCGCGATGCCCTGCCCGCCGACCTGGACTTCTGCTCCCTCCGCCTGGTGTCGACCCGCGCGGAGTCGCTGTCGATCCGCAAGGGGGTCCTCCAGCCCCTCCACGACGCCGAGGACCTCGGTGCGATGGTCACGGTCCGCCAGGGCCGGGGGCTGGGCTATGCGGCCACCGCGGACCTCAGCGCGGCCGGGCTCGCCGGCGCCATCCAGCGGGCCCGCGAATGGGCCGAACGAACAGCGGCCCACAGCGTCTTCGACTACAGCCGGATCGCCATGCCGGAGCCGACGGGCAGCTGGCAGTCGCCCGTGGTCCAGCCGTGGGCGGGGGAGTCCCTCGCCCAGAAGCTCGCGCGGGTGCAGGCTGCGGCGGCCTCGCTCCCGGAGGATGACCGGCTCGTGGAGTGGGAGGTGGCGCTGGAGCGGACGCGGGTCGAGACCCGGCTCGTCACCAGCGGGGGAGGCGACGTGACGCAGGTGTTCGACATGGTCGCGCCGGACGCCACGGTCGTGGCCCATGCGGACGGTCGGACCCACACCCGCAGCCTGGGACTGCGCGGACACTCCCGCCAGGGAGGACTCGAGATCGCAGACGAGGTCGACTTCACCGGGCTGCCGGGGCGCCTCGCGGCGGACGCCATGACGCTGCTGTCCGCGCCGGACTGCCCCTCCGGCACGATGGACGTCCTGCTCGCTCCGGACCAGATGATGCTGCAGATCCATGAGTCGATCGGGCACCCGCTGGAGCTCGACCGGATCCTGGGCGACGAGCGCAACTATGCGGGTACGAGCTTCGTCACCCTGGACATGTTCGGGACGTACCAGTATGGGTCGGATCTGCTCAATGTGAGCTTCGACCCTGGGGTCCCGGGCGAACTCGCCGGCTATGCCTGGGACGACGATGGCACGCCCGCAGAGCGGCAGATGCTCATCCGGGCCGGCATCCTCGAGCGCGGGCTCGGGGGCGTGGTCTCCCAGGCCCGGGCGGGCGTACCCGGCGTCTCGTGCACACGGGCCGCGAGCTGGAACCGTCCGCCCATCGACCGCATGGCCAATCTGAACGTCGAGCCGGGTGACAGCTCCCTCGACGACCTCGTTGCGCGGGTCGAGCGCGGCGTACTGATGCGGACCAACACCTCATGGTCCATCGACGACTCGCGGAACAAGTTCCAGTTCGGGTGCGAGTGGGGTCAGCTCATCGAGGATGGGCAATTGAAGGGCGTGGTGCGCAATCCGAACTACCGCGGCGTGTCCGCGACGTTCTGGCGGAACCTCGTCGGGGTCGGCGACCGCTCGACCTTCGAGGTCTGGGGGACGCCGTTCTGCGGCAAGGGCGAGCCCAACCAGCTCGCCCGGGTCGGACACGCGGCGCCGTTCTGCCTGTTCGCAGGTGTCGACGTGTTCGGGGGAGCGTGACATGGACATGCAGCAGCAGCTTGAATCCCTCGCCGCATCCGCGTTTGGCGCCCTCCAGCCCGGCGAGGACGCGACCCTCTCATACTCTGGCGAGGTCACGGACTTCGCCCGGCTCAACCGCGGCGGCGTGCGCCAGGCGGGCACCGTCGATCAGGCAGACGTCGTGGTGCGGATCCTCCGCGGCCGGCGGCATGCCGCGCGCAGCCTCACGCTGACGGGACAGGACGACGCGGGCCGGGTGGCGGCGGCCGTCGCGGACCTCCGGGAGCTGCTCGACCTCGTCCCCGAGGACCCCCACCTCTCCGTCCACACCGCGCCCGTCCAGCAGGTCTCCATCCTGGGCGATGCGCCGGATGGTCCGGAGGCCGTCGCCACCGTGCTCGACATGGCGGCGGCGGGCGGGTCTCGGCCGGATCTCGTCGGGATCTGGGGGTCGGGCCGCATCGGCCGCGGCTTCGCCTCCTCCTGGGGCCAGCGCAGCTGGTTCGAACGCGGGACATGGTCGCTCGACTTCTGTCTGGTGCACGCCGGCGACAAGGCCGTCAAGCGGACCGTCTCCGGTCTCGCCTGGGACCCCGCCCGGGTGCAGGCCGCCATGGACACTGCCCGCCAGGAGCTCATCGCGCTGGGCCGGCCCGTCAAGACGATCGCGCCCGGCGAGTACCGGGCGTGGCTCGCGCCGTCGGCGGTCGACGAGGTGTGGAGCCTGCTGCGGCGGGAATTCGGGGAGCGGGGCCGCCAGACCAAGACGTCCGCCGTGATGGCGGCGATCGAGGGGCGCCAGCGCTTCAGTCCGCTGGTCACGGCCCGGGAGGCGGTGGGCACCGGTGTGGCGCCCCCGTTCTCGGGAGATGGCTGGCCGCGTCCGGATGCGATCGACCTCGTGCGCGACGGGGCCGTGGCGGGCTCGCTCGTGTCGTCCCGGTCTGCGAAGGAGTACGGCGTGGCCTGCAATGGCGCTGCGGCCTGGGAGTCGGCAGAGGCGCTCGACCTTTCGCCGGGCACGCTCGGCGACGCCGACGTCCTGTCCACGCTGGGAACCGGGCTGCGCATCTCGGACCTGTGGTACCTGAACTACTCGGACCGGCAGGCCTGCCGGGTCACGGGCATGACGCGCTTCGCGACCTTCTGGGTGGAGGACGGGGAGATCGTCGCGCCGCTGCAGGTGATGCGGTTCGACGACAGCGCCATCCGGCTGTTCGGCGACGGGCTCGTCGCCCTCGGCGCCGACGCCGAGCTGGGCATGTCGACCAGCACGTACTTCCGGCGTGCCACGGGCAGCACCCGGGTCCCGGGCGCGCTGGTCGAGGGCTTCAAGTTCACGCTGTAGGGAGCGCCGGGATGCAGGACCTGCTGGACCGCATGGCCGCCGAGGCGGGCCGCGGGGACATGGGAATCGACACGCCGGTCTATGCCGAGGCCGGGCTGCCGCCCACGACGCCGGTGCTGCTCGGCTCTGGCACCCTCGACAGCCCGATCGGATTCTTCGGGCGCGACCCGGGTCGTCACGAGGTCCTGCACCAGGAGCCGTTCATCGGCAAGGGGGGGCAGCTCATCCGCTCCGGTCTGCACCGGGCCGCGCGCGGAGGCGACTGTCCGGACCTCGCGGCGAGCGTGTCCGTTGGGCGCGGCGTGTTCTGGGGCAACACGGTCCCCTACAAGCCCACCGGCAACAAGGCGTGGTCGGTGAAGGTCAAGCGGCGTTTCGTCCCGATGGTGACGGAGCTCCTGGTGGACCGCTGGTCGGGCCACGACCTGCTCACGCTCGGCAACGTGGCCTTCGACTGGTTTCGCCTGGCAGACAAGCGTCTCGCGCCCAGGCTCCGGGCGCACTGGGGCCGCGCGGACCGCTACGCGTCGAGCGTCGAGATCACGCTCGCCGGGAAGACCATCCGGCTTCACCCGCTTCCGCATCCATCGCCGCTCAACGCGACCTGGTACCCGCGCTTCCCGGGCCTGCTCGTTGCGCGGCTCGCATCTCTGGGGTGGCGGGGGTGACCGGCCGGATGCTTCGTTGCGCCCCTACTGGTGGGACTGGAGCTTCTCGCCGGTCGTCTTGACGTCTTCTGCCACGGGGCCTGCGGTCTGTGGGCGCGGCGCGACGGGCTGGCCGGCAGACAGCTCGTAGGTGCCCAGGAGCCAGGAGGTCACGAGCCCCTCGAGGCCCGGGTCACGGTTGAGCATCTTCGTCCCGTGCCCGGCGTCCTGGAGGATCGCGAACTTGCGCTGGCCGCTGGCCTTCGTCTCCAGGACGCTGGCGCTGCGGAATGCGAAGTTGTCGTCTTCGGAGGCCACGAGCAGCACGGGCCGGTCGCCGTAGGCCTGGATGGCGTCGACCGTCTTGACCCCCTTGTAGTTGAGCCCGGGACTCAGCAGGACGAGGTTGACGATCCCGGGGTCGATCGCGGCCGCGCGGAGACAGAGGTTCGCGCCGATGCTGGCCCCGGCGCAGCTGACCTGCGTGACACCGGATTCCCGCAGAGGCTTCACCGAGGCCTGGACCTCCTGGATCATCTTGGCGTACTGCTCGTCTTCGAGTTCGCTGTCGTCCTCTGCGGAACGGTTCTGTCCATGTCCGCGGAGGTCTGGCGCGATCACGCTGTGACCGGCGCGCGCGAGCTTGTCGGACAGATGGGACCAGTCACCGGCAGAGCGGCCGGCCATGTGGACGAGGACGATGCCCTTCTCGGCGCCGCGGACGGCATCGACCCGGGCATGCACGGCGGTGCCGTCCTCGGTGGTGAGGGTGACATCGGAGGCGGCGAGGGCTGTGGTCGCGAGCAACGGCAGGAGCATGGGATCTCCGGGAGCGGGGGCGCACGGTCGCGCGCGGGGAGGGGGCGATGTCCAGACACCCGGGGGCGTGGGTCCATCCCTCCGGCAGGAGGGGACCATACCGCGGAGCGAGCAGACCCTCAGCTTTCGCCGAGCAGGGAGTTGAGCGCCTGCAGGAGTGCTTCTCCGTCGAGGTCATAGGCCGTCACGGCCTCGGCGAGGGTCTCATCGTGGCGGACGGCGCAGGTGTCGCAGGAGGGCAGGTGAAACCGAGCGAAGATCCCAGGCGCGCCCGGGTGCCGCCGCCACGCCTGGTCGATCGTCATCTCCCCGTGGAAGGGCTGGGACCAGAGCTCCTGGTCGGCACGGAGCCGCTGCAGCGTTGCCTCGACGGCGGTCACCCGTGCGGCCAGGGCCGCTGCGTCCTCCCGGAGCCCAGCGACCCGGTCTCGATGCTCGGCGCACTCCGCGCCGCGGCGCGCGAGCCGCGTGCGCACCCGCGGACCGAGTCGGGCGCGGAGCGTGGCACGGAAGCGGGACATGGCGCGAGGGTAGCCCGGCGGACCCGCCCCCCCCAGTTCAGCGGCTTCGCGCCCCGAAACCGGCATGGGCCTGGCGGGGGTTCTCCCGCCGTTGACACCCCGCGGACGGGGCAATAGGAGCCGGCTGTGCCCGGGCGACCGGGCTGATCTTTGACCGGGCCGGATCGGACCGTCGCATGGCAGACCTCAAGGACGATTTCTTCTTCATGGAAGAGGCCCTCTTGGAGGCTGCCGTCGCAGCAGCACAGGGTGAGGTACCCGTGGGCGCCGTTGTCGTCCGCGGGAATGAGATCATCGCGCGTGGGCACAACCGCCGCAGTCTCGACCCCGACCCCACGGCCCACGCCGAGCTGCTGGCGATGCGCGCGGCCGCGGCTGAGCTGGGAGACTGGCGCCTGGAGGGCTGCCGCGTCTACGTGACGCTGGAGCCGTGTCCGATGTGCGCTGGTGCCATGGTGCTGGCGCGCATCGAGCGCTGCATCTATGGCTGTGCAGACCCAAAGGGGGGATTCCTGGGCACGCTCGGGGACCTCTCGCAGCATCCGGGCCTCAACCATCGCTTCGCGGTGACCCCGGGGGTGCTGGCGGACCGCTCCGCGGCCGTCCTGCGCGACTTCTTTCGCTCGCGGCGTGCCGAGAAGAAGCGCCAGAAGGCGCTGTCGAAGCAGCGCGACGAAACGTGAAGGGTTGAGTGTTCTTGGAGGGGTGGCCGAGTGGTCGAAGGCGGCAGACTCGAAATCTGTTGTACGTTTGCGCGTACCGAGGGTTCGAATCCCTCCTCCTCCGCCACTCACCCCGCGCGAACCGGCCCATCACGTACTTGGACTTCTGGAGAGGTGACCGAGAGGCCGAAGGTGCAGCATTGGAAATGCTGTGTACGGGCAACCGTACCGAGGGTTCGAATCCCTCTCTCTCCGCCAGTTCCAAGGCCGCGCCTGGCGTGCCCAGCACGCGAGGCGCGGCATCGTTCGCCGCCGTGGATGGTGGTCGGGTCCCGTTGACTGCGGATCCATGAACTCCGCCAGGTCCGGAAGGAAGCAACGGCAGTGGTCCCTGCGGGGCATCGGGGTCCCCGGCCACCATCCACGGCGATGAGCAACCCATTGGCCAGCATCCGCCGCTGCTCGCATGCGGCTCCCACGGTGCGACCGCGGACGAGGACCCCATGAGCTACGTGGCGATTGCCCGCAAGTGGCGCCCCCGCTCCTTCGATGACATCGCAGGGCAGGGGCACGTCACCCGCACCCTCCAGAACGCGATCAAGCTGGGTCGCATCCACCACGCGTTCCTGTTCACCGGTGCGCGTGGCGTCGGGAAGACATCCGCGGCGCGCGTGCTCTCGCGAGCACTGAATTGCGAGAAGGGTCCCACGCCGACGCCGTGTGGTGTCTGCGGCTCCTGCCTGGAGATCCTCGCGGGATCCAGCCCGGATGTCATCGAGATCGATGGTGCCTCCAACAACTCCGTCGAGGACGTCCGGGAGCTCCGGGAGAGCGTCCGCTACCTCCCGCAGCGGGGGCGTTCCAAGGTCTACATCGTGGACGAGGTCCACATGCTCTCCAAGGGCGCCTTCAACGCGCTCCTGAAGACCCTCGAGGAGCCGCCAGACCACGTGGTCTTCATCTTCGCGACCACCGAGCCGCAGAAGATTCCCGACACCATCCTGTCCCGGGTCCAGCG
>JAYYRS010000592.1:0-16325 GCA_036126975.1 Myxococcota bacterium | reverse complement strand
CGCCATCCACGCGCGTTCCATTTCGGTCATACACGCGGTCTCCACGGCTGGCGTCATAGTCGACATGGTCGCGCGCATCCTCGCTCGGCGTCGAGTACATGATCCGGAAATCACTGCCAGAGATGCCATTGCTGGACGCGTAGCTGGCACAGTAGGCGTCGGCCGCTGCGCGGTTCGCCAGGGACGTACCGCTGCTGATGAAGCGGCTCGTGACGAAGATCACGAAATCCTTGTAGGCCTCTGCGGTGAGCGTCGTCGATGAGCCTGGCGTGCCATCATCGTCGCCATCGTCCGGTGTCGCCGTGCAGCTCCAGGTCTGGGCGTGATCGACATCCGCACCATCCACGGTGTCGTCCGTCCAGGTCGTCGTGCTGGGGCCCAGCCAGCCGGGATCGCCAGAGTCGAGCCCGCCGGTATCGACCGTGCCGCCAGCGATGTAGTCCACGCCATCGACCTGCCATGCCACCGAATACGTCACTGTGTCGAGGTCGTCGTCGCTGCTTGGCGTGTCGATCGTGCAGGTCAGGCTGTCGCCCGCCGTCGGAGATGCCGGCGAGATGCTCACCCCGGGCGCTCCAGGCGGTGTGTTCTCGACGAGCACGGTGGCAGACGTGCTGGTCGTGCTGTCCGTGCCGTCGTCTGCGGTGATGGCCACCTGGACCGACTGGTCCTTGTCGAAGTAGGCCGCCCCTGACAGGGTCGTTCCACTGCCGGTCTGCACGAGCGCACCGTCCACGTAGAAGTCGTAGCGCATCGTGAGTGGATCGCCGTCCGGATCGCTCGCCGAAGCTGCGGCGGTCAGGGTGTCATTCGTGCGGACGCTCGACGGCAGAAGCGTCACACCCGAGACCACCGGCGCGTCGTTGACGATGCTGCTCGAGGCACTGTCCGTCGCCGTGCCGCCCTTGCCATCCGCGGTCGTGGCCGTGCAGGTCACCACATCGCCAGATGCGAAGACGCCGGCCAGCGTGGTGGTCGATCCCGATGTGGAGGTCGCCGGGACCCCAGCGCCGCTCACCGACCACGAAAAGCTCGTCGTCAGGGTGTCGTCATCATCATCCGCTGCCACTGCGACGCAGGTGAGCGTCGCAGTGGCGCCCGCGCTGGCCGGCGTCAGGGTGACCGCGACCGTCGGATCCCGGTTCTCGACTGCAAGCGTCGCCGACCCCGTCCCGCTCCCGCCATCGGCATCCGTTGCGGTGGCCGTGCACTGCACGGTGTCGGCGGACGCAACCGCAACCGCCGAGAGGTCGAGAACAGCACTGCTCCCCAGGGAAGCCCCCGTCGACAGATTGTCCCAGCTGTAGGCGACGCTCGGAGAGCCCCCGTCGGCATCTGAAGCCGATGCCGCGCAGGTAAGCGTGTCGTCGTTGGTCGCAGCGGCCGGGCTGATGCTCACGCTGTCGACCACGGGGTCCGTGTTGAGGATGGTCGCGGTCGCGGTCGCGGTGGCCACCCCGCCATCTGCGTCTGTGGCCGTCGCAGTGCACGTCAGGACATCACCCGGGTCATCGGTCTCGAGCACGGTGTAGCTGCTGCCCGCTCCGCCTCCCGACCAGGCGTAGCTGACCGCGGGTGCACCACCGTCGGCATCCGTCGCTGTCGCGGCGCAGGTGAGGATGTCGCCGACCTGGGCGGTGCCAGGGCTGACGGTGACGCCCGTAATGACGGGCTCCGTGTTGTCGACCACGGCCGACACGGCGGCCGTCGCCGTGCCTCCATCCCCGTCATCGGCAACGACCGTACAGGTGATCACGTCGCCAGGATCGTCGGCGTCCGTCACGACGTAGTTCGTCCCCGTCGTCCCATCCGACCAGGAGTAGGTCAGGGCGACGCTGTCACCATCGACATCGACCGCGCTGGCGCTGCAGCTCAGCACATCTCCCACCACGGCCGTGCTCGCCGACAGCGTCGGACCGGTGAGGACCGGATCCGCATTCACGACGACGATTTCCGCCTCGCCCGTGGGTCCGCGCCCCGTGCCATCATCGGGCGTGACCACCACGCGATAGCTGGCGTTCTTCACCGTGTCCGACGACGGAAAGACCGCGCTGGTCGAGGCGCCCGACCGCACGCCGTCCTCGAACCAGGCGTAGGTGTAGGAGACCGTCCCGGAGCCGTCCGGGTCGATGGATCCCGAAGCGCTGGCCGTCAGCGCATCCGATGTGACCGCAGGGTTCGGCGCAATCGAGACCGTGGGGGCGGTCGGGACGGCATTGATATTGAGGTTGAGCGCCGCGACCGCATAGAGCCCATCCGAATCCGTAGCCGTGACGCGGATGCTGTGCATTCCAGCCCCCAACGCGCCGTACGAAAAAGCGATGGCGCCGGTCGAGTCCGGGCCCTGGGTGGAGAACTCGCCGTCGAGATCGGACCACCAGGACAGGTCGATGTCTGTGGGGATGTCCTCGTTGTCCGCAACGGTGGCTGCGAAGGAAACGAAATCCCCTTCGTTCGCGGTGCCGCCGTCGCGGGGGGCCGTCACCACAAGTTCGGGGGGCGTTCCGACCGTGTAGTAGACGCTCTGGGAACATGTTGCGCCGACCTCATCGGTGGCCGTCAACGTGATGCGATGCGTCGCGACCGTGAGGTCGGTATAGGCGAATCCAACGGAGCCATCGGAATCCGGCGCTGCTTCACGCAGCGTTCCGTCCACGTCCGAGGCCCACCGAACGCTGAGCCAGTCGGACTCCACGTCCGCGTCGGTGACCTGCCCCTCGAATCGAACCTCTCCACCTTCGGGGCCTGCATCGCCGTCCAGCGGAGACGTGATGCCACAGCTCGGGTGGGTATTGGGCGGACCGACGGTGATTACGACCGAGTCCGTGGCCTCCTTGCCAGAGGTGTCCACGGCACGAAGCCGCACGGCGTGCTCGCCCTCCGCGAGGCTCCCGAAGGCCTCGACCTCGCCCGTGCTGCTGACGTCGATGGTCAGCCCCAGATCGCCCAGGGTGTCCGTCTCCCAGTTCACCCCGAGTTCGGTCGGGGCATCCTCGCCATCCCCTACGCGACCCGAGAAGGTCACCAGCTGGTCCGAATAGTAGATGCCGGTCTGGGTCGGAGATGTGATCTCTGCGGTCGGCGCATCGGTCTGCTGGACCTCCAGCTGGACCCGCTCCTGCGCGCTTTCTCCTTCCGGGTCGCTCACCACGAGCTGCACCAACCCCCCGCCTACGTCGAACAGGGTGTCACAGCGCACCGCGCCGGTCGCCTCGACATCGACCGCTGGGCATGCCGTCGACCCATCCACGACCCAGTCTACGAGGAGCTCCTCCATGGGGTGATTGGGGTCCCCGACGATTCCCGTGAGGGTCTCGACATAGCCCTCACGGACCGTATCGCCGGTTCGATGCGATGTGATGCTCACGGTTGGAGGCGTATTGAACTTGGTGACACCTGCATCCTGACAGGCGGACAGCAGGGGAAGCATGAGCAGGGAACGGCGCATGGGACCTCGCGGAGCGCCCAGTGTCCCACAGGCAACTGGCCATGGCCATCCACCAGGAGGGGCTCCATGGTCCCCGTGCCGACGGTGCAGCGGGGTAGGTTGCGCATCCAGGAGGAACGATGCGCGCATCCGAACTCGCCGCCTTGGTCGGTGGCACGCTGCATGGGTCCGATCGGTCCATCCAGGGGGTCGCCCCGGCCCATACCGCAGGCCCGGACCAGCTCGCATTCGCGACGCGCGGGACCCCAGGAGCCGCGGGGGTCCTGCTCGCGCGGGAGACCGCGCCGGATCGCACCGTGGTCGTCGTTGACGACCCACGGCTTGCGTTCGCCGTCGCACTCCAGACCCTGTTCCCATCCGTGCATCCGCCTGGGGTCCAGCCTGGCGCCTTCGTCCATCCCTCCGCTGCGCTGGGGGCCGGGGTCGCCGTCTATCCCGGCGCCTATGTCGGGCCTGGATGCATCCTGGGGGACCGCGTGGTCATCCACCCCAACGCGGTTCTGTACCCCGGCGTGATTGTGGGTCCCGACACCGTGGTGCATGCTGGCGCCGTGCTGGGTGCAGACGGCTTCGCGTACGCGGCCGGACCCCAGGGCCCGGTGAAGATGCCGCAGCTTGGCGGCCTCCGGGTCGGCGCTCGCGTCGAGGTCGGGACAAACACCTGCGTCGACCGAGGTGCGCTGGCGGACACGGTACTCGCAGATGATTGCAAGCTCGACGACCTGGTGCTGGTCGGGCACAACTGCCAACTGGAACGGGCCGTTCTGCTCGCGGGCCAGGTGGGACTGGCGGGATCAACCCAGGTGGGCGCCGGTGTCATCATCGGTGGGCAGGCGGGGACGACGGAGCACACCGAGGTCGGAGCCGGTGCCCGGATTGCGGCGGGCGCCGGGCTCCACAAGCCGGTGCCACCCGGGGCGACCGTCATGGGCCGTCCGGCGCGGCCCGCCGGCGAGGCCCGACGCATGTGGGCCCTCGTCCGGCGCCTCCCCGACCTCTGGTCAGAACTCAAGGCGCTGCGCCGACGCGTCGAGGCCCTCGAGGCGTCCGTCTGATCCAGGACGTGTGGCATCTGCGCTCGTGTTCCGATGCACGGCGCCCCGCGTGCAGGATACGCTCCGCCGCCGGATCGATCGGGAACCGTCCTGATTCTTCCAACCGGCCGTGGACCGTCGCGGCCGTGCAATGCCCGCGGGCGTGCCTCGTAGTTCGTCTGCACCGGCCAACGGGCCGCCGCCATGGAGGACTCACCGTGTCGAACAACACCCACAGCGTCGCGATCGGATACCTGCTCTGGGTCTTCGGTTTCACGGGCGCGCACCGCTTCTACTTCGGCAAGAGGAAGACCGGCCTGCTCTGGCTCCTCACCGGCGGATTGTTCGGCATCGGCTGGCTCGTCGATGTGCTGCTCATCCCCGGCATGGACCGCTCGGCCGACCACCGCTACGCGGCCGGGCGGGCAAACTACAATCTCGCCTGGGTCCTGCTCACCTTCGGCGGCATCCTCGGCCTGCACCACTTCTACCTCGGTCGCTTCCTGACCGGCCTGCTCTGGCTGGTGACCGGGGGGCTCCTCGGGGTCGGCTGGGCATATGACTTCTGGCGGATGAACGAAATGGTTCACGAGGCCAATCTGGAGTCCTGAGCGGGGGCGGCCGTCACGCGCGGTCGGGATCGCTCCCGGCGGGTCTCCAGCAGAGCCGTCTCGACCCTCGCAACGCCTTGACCTGGCACTCCACCCTGGATGCCTCGGACCGGGTCTCATAGGGCCCATAGGTCCGGGCGATGGCCCAGGGTCGTCCGGCCCGAGTGCTGCTCGCCCCGCCGGGCCGTTCACCGTTGTGCTCAGCCAGACGCCGTTCCAGGTCGATGGTGATGCCCACGTAGGTACGCGCTCGAACCGTGGAGCGGAGGACATACACGGTCCAGCGTCTTCCGGTATCGGCCGGAGCCTTTCTGTCACTCACCAGGGGGCTTCATCGCCGAGCAGACCGCCGTGGCGCACGAGGCCGCCCACCGCTGCCAGCGCCGGATGCATCACCTGATCGTCTTCCCAGAATGGGACGACTTCGCGCACCTCGTCTCGCATGGCCGCAGGACCATCCGCGATGTGCACCGCGGCGGCCTCGACAGGCGCTCCCGCGTCGTCCACCGCGAAGCCCCGCTCCCGCAGATCCAGCGCCTGGGATGCGAGCAGGGCCTCGATTCCGACAATGTCCGCGACGCACTCGAGGATTCGCAGCGCCATCCGCCCTGCGATGGTGCCCATCGAGTTGTGGTCTTCATGGTGCTGGACCGTTGGGATCGCATCCACAGAGGCGGGATGCGCCAGCCCCTTGGCCTCGCTCGCCAGCGACGCCGCGGTGTACTGGGCCAGCATGAACCCCGAGTTCAGGCCCGTTCCCTCGACCAGGAAGCTCGGGAGACCGGGCGTCAGCTGGCCATAGGTCAGCCGGAAGGTGCGGCGCTCCGAGACGGTGGCGACCTGCACCATCGCGATCTTGAGCGTATCCATTGCCTGCGCGAGCGCGGCGCCATGGAAGTTCCCGGCCTCGACCCACTCCCCCGCGCCTGCGTCTGCGCCGAACAGCAGGGGGTTGTCACTCGCGCCATTGAGCTCGCGCGTGACGACGGCCTCGACGTGGTCGAGCGCCTCGGAAGCGGCACCGAGGACCTGGGGTGCGCACCGCAGGCTGAAGGCGTCGGGGTGACGGCCTGCCCGCACCTGGGAGGAGCCGGAGAGGTGGCCGCGCAGCGCCGCACCAACCGCCACGGCACCCGGGTGACCCCGGTGCGCAAGGGCGCGGGGGTCGATGGCACCCATATCGGCCCCGACGGCCTCGTACGTCATCGCGCAGGCGGCGATCGCGGCGTCCAGGACGCGTCGGGCGCGAACCACCGCAAAGGCAGCGATCGCAGCGGTGAGACTCACGCCGTTGATCAGCGCGAGGGCCTCCTTCGGCGTGGGCTTGAACGGCGGGAGGCTGGTGGGCAGGGGTCCCCATCCACACGCGACCCTCGCGATGTGGGCCATGGGAGCGAGATCACCCGCAGCACCCACACTGCCCTGTGCCGGCACCGTCGGAACCACACCATGCTCCAGCAACGCAAGCAGGGCATCCACGGCGTCCGGACGACAACCGGAGACAGCCTGGAGAAGCACGTTCGCCCGAGCCGCGATGGCCGCGCGGACGAGGCTGCGTGGCAGCGGATCCCCGACTCCCGCACAGTGCCCGATGATGAAGGCCCTCGCCAGGGCATCATCCGTGAGTCCCCGTGCATGTGGACCGATGAGCCACTGGCGTTTCGCCCGCAGCACGTCCTCGCCCGCGGGAGTCGATGCCGCGTTCCGGGACATGGCAGCCCGCGCGCCCGGGGCAGCACCGCACACATCGCCATGTCCAATGGCATGCAGCGCCGCGCACGACAGGTGCTGGCCATCGAGCCGGATCATGCGCCGTCCCCTGGCACCGCACCCACAGGCAGCAGCGCAGGCAGCCCATCGAACAGCGCGTCGGTCTGCAGGAGCTGGTCGAGCGCTGCGATGTCATCCGATGGCGCTCGCATCGCAGAGAAGCCGCCCAGCGCAGCCTCGACCGTCGCCAGCGCAGGGCCCGTCCCGGCACCCAGCTGCAGGACATCCCCCTCCTCTTCCCGGCGGAAGGCCAGCGCATTGGCCGCAGCGAGCAGCTCGATGGCGAGGATCCGTCGGACGTTCATGACCACCTCTGCAGCCCGCCGCGCAGCGGTCGTGCTCATCGCGACATGGTCTTCCTGGTCCTCACAGGTCGGAATCGAGTCCATCGTCGCAGGCCAACCAAGCGCCTTGTTCTCACTGACCAGCGCCGCTGCAGTCGTCTGGGGCACCATGAGTCCGAGCTCCGGGCGGTCGGAGCGCGCGAGGCCCGGCGGCAGCCGCTGGGACAGGCTGCCTGTCGTGAGCCGGTACAGCCGACGCTCGGACAGGGAACCGATCTCTGCGACTGCGATCTTGAGGGTGTCCATGGCCATGCCGACCGGCTCGCCGTGAAACATTCCGGCGCTGAAGGCATGGTTCTCGGGGTCGTGCGCGAAGCCCTCGGGTGCCGGACCGGCATCCAGCAGGATGAGGGGATTGTCGGTGGCGGCATTGAGCTCGACGGTCACCTGGTGGGTCGCGAAGGCGATGGTGTCTCGCGCCGCGCCCAGGACCTGTGGCGTGCAGCGCAGCGAATAGGCGTCCTGCACCTTCCCTGGAACGCTGTCCACCAAGGTACTCCCGGCGAGCATTGCTCGCAGGTTCGCCGCGGTCGCGCGCGCGCCTGCATACGGACGCATGCGATGCACCATGGGATGAAAGGCCCGAGTCGCCCCCCGGAGGGCATCCACACTCATCGCCGCAGCGACCTCTGCGATGCGGATGAGCCGCCCCGCATCAAAACAGGCCAGGGCCCCGATGGCCGTCGTGAGCTGCGCGCCATTGGTGATGGCGAGACCGTCCTTGGCCTCCAGCTCGAGCCGAGCAATACCGGCCCGTCCCATGGCATCCGCGGCGGACATCTCTTCGCCAAGGAACATCGCCCGTGCGGGGTGGTCGCCAGCGGCAAGCACGAGCCCGAGATGGGCGAGCGGCGCGAGATCTCCCGATGATCCACACGACCCCTGGGAAGGGACCACCGGTGTGACGCCGACCTCGAGCATCTCGAGGATCGTGTCGACCAGCTGGGGCCGACATCCGCTCACGCCCTTGGCCAGTGCATTGGCGCGGAGCAGCATCATCGCCCGTACGACGGCCTCCGGCAGGGCGGGGCCAACGCCAGCCGCGTGGCTCCGGACCAGGTTCAGCGAGAGCCGCGCCCGGTCCTTGGCCTCGATGGGGACTCGCGCGAGCGACCCGAACCCCGTGTTGACGCCGTAGACCGGTGCATCTCCCTTGCCGGCTTCCCGAACCCATTCGTAGGACCGGGTCATCTGCGCACGTGCGGGCCCGGAAAGCCGAGCCGTCCGAAGTCCCCGCGCGACGTCCACCACGTCCGCCAGCGTGAGATGGTCCCCGTCGATGGGGAGCGGAGAAGGGCGGGATTCTGCCATCGGCGGGCCCGTAACCCGGCCCCCCCTGGATGACCGTGACTGTCACGGCCGGGCGTCGCTGGCGTACGCTCTCTCCAGAACCCCTGGCTCTCATGCTCTTGCTCCCCCTCCTCCTCGCCTGCGATCCGTCGCCGCCGCCTGTTCCCCCTGCAGCGCCCGGCGACGATCGACCGGACATGCTGCTGGTCACCATCGACACACTGCGCGCCGACCGCGTGGGCGCCTACGGAGACCCGCTGGCCAGGACACCCGGCATGGACAGCCTCGCCGCCACCGGCGCGCTGTTCCGGAACGCACACAGCGTCACCCCACTGACGCTTCCGTCACACGCATCCATCCTGACGGGGCGGTATCCGGTGAATCACGGCCTGCGGGACAATGGCGGCTTCCGTCTCGCGGACGACGTGCCCACGCTCGCCGAAGCCCTCGCTGCAGGGGGCTACCAGACGGGCGCCTTTGTCGGAGCCTTCGTTCTCGATGGGGCCTGGGGTCTCGAGAGAGGCTTCGATGTGTACCGGGACCCTTTTCATCCCCAGAAGGTCTCGCAGGTGGGTGCTTTCGGTGAAGTAGAGCTTCCAAGCGCGGAGGTCGTGAATGCGGCGCTCGCCTGGTGGAGGACCGCGGGCAAGCAGGACGCCCCCCGGTTCATGTGGGTGCACATGTACGATCCCCACACACCCTGGCGGGAACATCCGACCTGGGACGGCGACCCCTATCGGGGGGAGATCTCTTACGCCGACAGCCTGCTCGAGCGACTCCTGGGGGCCACGAGCAGGGAGGATCTCGTGATCGTGACCAGCGATCATGGAGAGGGGCTGTGGGACCACGGCGAGCGCGAGCACGGCGTCCTCCTCGGGCCGGGCATCACCCGCGTGCCGCTCATCATTCGCCCCCCGGGCGGTCTCGACGGCGTGGCGCAGGTGACGCCTCGCCGCTGGGCAGACATCTCGAAGCGACCCGCGGGAGTCGACCCGACGCTCGTGCTGGAGCCCGTGCCCGACGCGCCCATCGCCGCGCGTGTCATCGAGCAACCCGTCAGCGGAGTCGATGTGGCTCCAACCATCGCAGCGTATGCCGGCGTGACCCTGAAGGACCCGGACGGCTCCTCCCTCCGCCCGGCCGTCGACGGCGAACCGCTCGCTGCGACGACCGTATATGCAGAGACCTTCTTCCCGATGTTCCACTACGGATGGTCTCCACTCCTGATGGCCACCGATGGCGCGACCCGGATCGAACGCGGCGCGGACCTCCGCCTGATCCAGCTGCGCGATGACCCTGCAGGTGCTGCACCCGCGGGCGTGGAGACCCATCCACTGGAGACGGAACTCGACCGCTGGCGGGGGACGGAGACACCCGTTCCTGGTCCGGTCGGGGGCGATCAGGCCGCCGCTCTCGAAGCACTCGGATACGTGACGGCGCAGGTCGAGACCCACGGCCCCCTTCCGGATCCCCGAGACCAGATCGGCGTACTGTCCGCGCTTCACGCCGCCGAGGCGCAGCCCGAGCCAGCCGCCGGCATCCGAGCCCTCGAGGCCATTGTGGAAGAACAGCCCGACATGGTGGATGCACGCATCAGCCTGTCGCTGGCCCGGGCTGACTCCGGTGATCTTCCCGGGGCCTGGGCCGACACACAGGCCGTGCTCGAGCGATGGCCCGACCATCCGACCGCACTGTCCAACGGAGCGGTTCTCGCAAGGGCGCTGGGTGATGGTCGGGAGGCCCGCCGCCTCGCAAAGAGGATGCGGACCCTCAACCCACGGGATCCCCGAGGCTACCGCCTGGAGGCCGCAGTTCTCGTGGACCAGGAAGACGCCATGGGCGTGCTCGAGATTGCAGGAGCGGGTGTGGCCATCGCGCCCGAAGATCCCAATCTCCGCTACCTGCTTGCCCTGGCCGAGATCCAGGAAGGGGATCCAATGTCAGGCGTGACCCACCTGAAGGCTGCCCGCCGCCTCGGTTCGGAGGCACGGGACATCGACCTGTGGCTGGGTCTGGCTCACCAGCGCGCCGGGCGGATCGATACCGCGGTCGGCCATTATGACGACGCCATGAGGAGCATGAGCGGCGATCCCCGCCCATGGGCCATGGCCGGCGTGATGCTTTGGAAGGCCGGCGACTGTGGAAGGGCGCGGCCCTATCTCATCAATGTGGCTCGCCGCGGCGGCGCGCAGGACCCACAGATCCGACAGGGGCTCGTCGAGTGCGACCCGGAGAACGTCCCGAGCCGCGACTGATACCTCCCACCGGTCGGCCCCGCCCCATGGGCATCTGAGCGGCCGCTCAGCGCACAGGCTGCTCCCATGAAAGGCTCCGGAAGATGTCTTCTGCCCAGCCACGCTCCCGGCCTCGGGGCACCTGCGCCTCGATCCGGACCTCCCCTCTCCCGCTGCGCATCCGTCCACGCAGCACCCGCACCTCTCCGTCCCCGCGCTCAAACACGGCTGCGCCCTGGACGACGTCATCGCGATGGACGAGCTGATTCGCATTCATCGCGCGCTGGGGAAGCGGGTCCGCGCTGCGTTCCATGCCCGAGATCACCGATACCCGGACACTCCGCTGCCCATCCTCCGCCCGCCACGTGGCCCGGTCCTCCCAGCGTGTCGCGAGCGAACCGGGGACGGTGATCCACCACCCGGCCGGAAGCCGGATCGAAACCGGCCGCCGTCGATATCCCACAGGCGGCCATGACACGATCCCGGCGGCACGCCGGCCGATCTCAGGGGTGTGCTCATCCTTCGTTCCCAGCAGACGGCGGACCTCTGCCCACTCCGCCCAGGGAAGGTCCTGATTCGGCTCGCCCTGCCATGCATCCAGCAGCAGCCGGTCCACGGCTTCCAGCATCCGCCGTTCAGCGTCGTCCCGTGGTGACCGCCATCGAAGGTGAACCCACATCAATGACAGCGCTCTTCCCCGGGCGTACCGCGCGCCGAAACCGGGCTCCGGCCACGCAAACACATCTCGGACGACGTGTCCTCCGGTCGCCGCCTTTGCCAACCAGTGCATGTCTCGCGGGCCGAGCGGCGTTGCCACCAATGCGTCATGCGTGAAGCGTTCCTGCGGAGGCAGCATCAATGCAGGGCGTGCGGCCGGCATCTCCGCCAGCAGGTCCAGCGCCGCACGCGCCGCCATCATCAGCCGTTCCTGCGCATGCTCCGAGGCATCCCGTGGCCCCACCCGCGGCAGATCCGTCCAGTCGATGCCCATGGCGTGCCCCAGTGCGCCAAGCTCCTTTGCCAGGAAGACATGGAAGCCCGGTCCAACAGGGAACACGTGCGCCCGGACCGTCACCTGCCCGTCCTTCGCGACGTGCATTCGCACGCCCGGGTCGATTGGATGCAGATGGACGCGTGCCGCAGCAGCGCCTTGGCCATCCACCGCGGTCTGGGAGGCGGTCAGCAAGGCGCGGTGCTCCGTCGCGAACCAGCCCTGGAGCGCCTCGACGATGGCATTCGCCTCCCGATTGCCCTGGGCCTGTCCCCGCACCACGAAGTCGAAATCGGACGGCAACGGTCCCTCCCCGCAGCATGCCCGAAAGCGCGCCAACCCGACGATCCTACCCGATTCGGGCAAGCTCGACGGGTCGGACCGGAGGGGTTGGTGAGCGGCGGCCGGTGGACGCCGTTCAGGCCTCGAGGCGGGCGGCAGCGAGGTCGGCTTCCTTGCGGGCCTTCGCCCACTCGTCCGTCGACGGGTCTGCACTCGCAAGGATCCCCTCTGCGGATGCCAGCGCCGCTCCGGCGGCCGCCTTGTCCACGTTCGCAGCCGGCTCACACAGGTCCACGAGCAGGGTGACCTGCCCGGGTCCGACCTCAGCGAAGCCAGCACCCACGACCATGCGCTCGATGCCCGAATCGGTGTGCACCGCGACGATGCCCGCGCGGGTCACCGCCAGCATGGCGGCATGGTCGGCCATGGCCCCGAACTCGCCGGCGATGCCAGGGGCCTGGACCTCCTTCGCGTCCCCCTTCCAGGCGACTTCTGCGGGCGTGACGATCTCGACAGCGAGAGCCATGATTCAGGCCCCCTCGGCCATCTTCTTCGCGGCAGCGACCACCTCATCGATCGAGCCCTTCAGGTAGAAGGCCTGTTCGGGGAGGTCATCGTACTTGCCCGCAAGAAGCTCCTTGAAGGAGCGGACGGTGTCTTCCTTCTTGACATAGGCGCCCTTCATCCCCGTGAACTGCTCGGCCACGTGGAAGGGCTGGGACAGGAACTTCTCGATCTTCCTGGCCCGGGCCACGACCATCTTGTCGGCGTCGGAGAGCTCGTCCATCCCGAGGATGGCGATGATGTCCTGGAGGTCCTTGTACTTTTGGAGGACCTGCTGGACCTGCCGGGCAATCGCGTAGTGCTCGTCTCCGACCACACCCGGCTCGAGGATCCGGCTCGAGGAGTCCAGCGGGTCGACCGCGGGGTAGATGCCCTTCGCCGCGATGGCGCGGTTGAGGACCGTCGTGGCGTCGAGGTGGGCGAAGGTGTTGGCCGGCGCGGGGTCCGTGAGGTCGTCCGCAGGGACGTACACGGCCTGCACGGACGTGATGGAGCCCTTGTTGGTGGTCGTGATGCGCTCCTGGAGTGCGCCCATCTCCGTGCCGAGCGTCGGCTGGTAGCCCACGGCGGACGGGATCCGGCCGAGGAGCGCCGAGACCTCAGAGCCCGCCTGCGTGAAGCGGAAGATGTTGTCCACGAAGAGCATGACGTCCTGGCCGGACTCATCGCGGAAGTACTCCGCGATGGTCAGGCCCGACAGCGCAACGCGGGCACGGGCGCCAGGGGGCTCGTTCATCTGGCCGTAGCAGAGCGCGACCTTGGAGCCTTCGGTGACGATGGCCGGGAGGCCGTCATCCCGCATCTTGATGTGTCCGTGCTCATCCTTCTCGGTGTTGATGACGCCTGCCTCCATCATCTCCCACCACAGGTCGTTTCCTTCCCGGGTCCGCTCGCCGACGCCGCAGAGCACCGAGAAGCCACCATGGCTCAGTCCGACATTGTTGATGAGTTCCATGATGAGGACCGTCTTGCCCACGCCCGCACCGCCGAAGAGGCCGATCTTTCCGCCCCGCGCGTAGGGCGCGAGGAGATCGATCACCTTGATTCCGGTCTCGAACATCTCCACCTGCGTGGACTGCTCGGTGAACTGGGGGGGATCCCGGTGGATCGGAAGCGCGACGTCCGCACCGATCTCGCCGAGGTCGTCGATGGGGTCGCCCGTGACGTTCATGATGCGACCCAGAACGCTCGGGCCCACCGGCATCGCGATCGGCTTGCCGGTGTCCCGCACCGGAGCACCCCGGGTCAGTCCATCCGTCACATCCATCGCGATGGCACGAACGGTGTTCTGGCCGAGGTGCAGCGCAACTTCCAGGGTCAGGTTCTCGTCTGCGTCCGAAATGAACGGGTTGGACAGCTTCAGCGCAGAGAGGATCTGGGGCAGGTGGCCGGCCGGGAACTCGATGTCGACGACGGGTCCCATGACCTGGGTGACCTTGCCGTGCGTGGCGCTCATGGTGTCTCCAGGGAGAGCGGCCCGGTCAGGGACGCTGCTCGGTGTTCAGTGTTCAAAGGAGAAAAAACAGAAGAAAAGATGGCAGGAATCCCGGATCAGCCCTGCAACGCCTCAGCGCCGCTGACGATCTCGATGAGTTCCTTGGTGATGGCGGCCTGACGAGCCCGGTTGTAATCGAGGGTCAGGGCGCTGATGAGCTCGGAGGCATTCCGCGTCGCGGCATCCATGGCCGTCATGCGCTTGGCCTGCTCGCCCGCTTGGGTCTCCAGGAACGCCTGCAGGACACGACCGCGGAGCGCCATGGGCAGAAGGCGCCCGAGGATCTCCTCGCCGGACGGCTCGTACAGGTACTCGGCAATGCCGGCTTCCTGTTCCCCATCGTCATCACCGGCATCGATCTGCATGGGCAGGATCTGGTCGAACCGCGCCTCCTGGACCATCACGGAGATGTACTCGTTGTAGACCAGGAAGCACTGGCTGAATCCATTGGACAACAGCTCGCCGACCAGCCTGTCGGCCAGCTGGTCCGCAACATCCGGGTAGCGCTTCGGGTCGACATCGATGGAGTGATCTGCGATCTCGATGTTCGGGCGGTTCTTCAGGAACTCCCAAATCTTCTTGCCGAAGCAGATGACCCGGACGTTCTTGCCCTCAGCCTGCAGCGCACGGATGTGCGTGAGCGTGGCCTTGTTGATCGACGAGTTGAAGTTGCCACAGAGCCCTCGGTCCGCAGACAACGCCACGACGAGAACGTCGTTTTCGTTCTCGGGACGGGTGAGCAGCGGGTTCTCGACGTCACCAGCGGCATCAACGACCCGGGCCAGCACGCGGCTCAACGTGTCCTGGTAGGGCTTGGCGGCCATGGCCGCCTGCGTCGCGCGCGCCAGCTTGGCGCCCGCGACGAGCTTCATCGCCCGGGTGATCTTCCGCGTATTCTTGACGGAACCGATGCGGTCCCGGATGTCGCGAAGCGTGGCCATGGAGGCTCCAGATCAGGGGCAGCACCGTCGAACGAGGCTGCCCCGTGGAAGGGGGGTCAGGCGCTCAGGCGTCCGCAGCCCAGGTGGCACGGAAATCCTTGATCTCCTTGATGATCCGATCCTTCAGATCCGACTTCTTGAACGTGCCGCGCTCCAGGATCTCGTTGAGGAGAGCCTGGTGGCTGGCCTGGAAGTGGGTGGTCAGGTCCTGGATGTACGGCACGACCTGCGGGGCGTCGAGGTCATCGCAGGAGCCGCAATCACCCGCCAGGATGTGCACGATCTGCATCTCGACCGTCAGGGGAGAGTACTGGCCCTGCTTGAGGATCTCGACGAGCCGCTCGCCGCGCACCAGCTGCGCCTGGGTGGCCGCATCCAGGTCGGAGGCGAACTGGGCAAAGGCCTCCAGCTCGCGGAACTGCGCGAGCGCGAGCCGAAGGGTACCGGCGACCTCCTTCATGGCCTTGATCTGGGCCGAGCCGCCCACACGCGACACCGAGATGCCCACGTTGATGGCAGGACGGATGCCCTTGTTGAACAGGTTCGACTCGAGGAAGATCTGCCCATCGGTGATGGAGATCACGTTGGTCGGGACGTACGCGGACACGTCACCGGCCTGCGTCTCGATGATCGGCAGGGCCGTGAGGGACCCGGCACCCTCGCGGTCCGACATCTTCGCAGCCCGCTCGAGAAGCCGGCTGTGGATGTAGAAGACATCCCCGGGGTAGGCCTCACGGCCCGGCGGACGCCGCAGCAGCAGGGAGAGCTGCCGGTAGGCCGCAGCCTGCTTGGTGAGGTCGTCGTAGATGCACAGGGCGTGCATGCCGTTGTCCCGGAAGTACTCGCCGATGGTCACGCCCGTGTAGGGCGCGAGGAACTGCAGTGGGGCGGGGTCGGATGCGCCGGCAACCACGACGCACGTGTACTCCATGGCGCCCGACTCCTCGAGCTTCCGGACGACCTGCGCAACCGTGGACTGCTTCTGGCCGATCGCGACGTAGACGCAGTGCATCTTCCGCTTGGGGTCGTCCTTGAAGACCTTCTGGTTGATGATGGCGTCGATCGCGACCGCGGTCTTTCCGGTCTGGCGGTCCCCGATGATCAGCTCGCGCTGCCCCCGTCCGATCGGCACCATGGAGTCGATCGACTTGAGGCCCGTCTGCATGGGCTCATGCACCGACTTGCGCTCCACGATGCCCGGGGCCTTGATCTCGACCGGCTTGAACTCGGTCGCGTCGATCGGACCCTTGCCATCGACGGGGTTTCCAAGCCCATCGACCACGCGGCCCATCAGCCCCGGGCCGACCGGCACCTGGACGAT